>NZ_JBHXAY010000032.1:0-15502 GCF_042728775.1 Nocardia sp. NPDC060259 | reverse complement strand
ACCCCCCCCGGGCGCCCGGGCGCGCGGGGTGTTCTGCGGGGGCCCCCGACGCACTACCTCATGGCGCCGACCCCCGAGGGCCCTGCGTGGTCACGCTCCGCTACCGCCTCCGGGCCCGCCGGGATCGGCGGCGTCCCTACAGGCCGAGATCGCGGCCGATGAGCTCCTTCATGATCTCGTTGGAGCCCGCCCAGATCTTGGTGACCCTGGCGTCCATCCAGGCCCGCGCGACCCGGTACTCGCGCATGTAGCCGTAGCCGCCGTGCAGCTGCACACACGCGTCGAGCACGTCGTTCTGGATCTGCGCCGACCACCACTTGGCCTTCGCGGCGTCGACCGCGGACAGCGTGCCCTCGGCATGGGCGGTGACACCCTGATCGACGAACGCCTGCGTCACTTCGATCTTGGTGACCAGCTCGGCGAAGAGGAACTTGTTGTACTGGAAGCTGCCGATCTGCTGCCCGAACGCCTTGCGCTCCTTGGCGTAGGCGAGGGTCTCGTCCAGAATCGCCGCGGCGTGCGCGATATTGGAGATCGCGGCGCCGATGCGCTCCTGCGGCAGCCGTTCCATCATCGCGATGAAGCCGCGGTCGACCTCGCCGATCCGGTTGGCGTCGGGGACCCGGACATTGTCGAAGAACAGTTCGGCGGTGTCGGATTCGGGCTGGCCGACCTTGTCGAGCTTGCGGCCGCGGGTGAAACCGTCCATGCCGTTCTCCACCGCGAACAGCGTGATGCCCTTGGCCTTCTTCTCCGGGCTGGTGCGGGCGGCGACGATCACCAGGTCGGCGTTGAAACCGTTGGTGATGAAGGTCTTCGAGCCGTTGATGATCCAGTCGTCACCGTCGCGGACCGCGGTGGTCTTGAGCGCGGCCAGGTCGGAGCCGCCCGACGGCTCGGTCATGCCGATGGCGGTGATGATCTCGCCGGTGCAGAACTTGGGCAGCCAGCGCCGCTTCTGCTCGTCGGTGGTCAGTTCCACCAGGTAGGGCGCGCACACGTCGTAGTGGATGCCGAACGAGGACGACAGCGCCGCACCGGCTTTGGCGAGTTCCTCGCCGAGCACCGCGTTGAACCGGTAGTCGCCGGCGTCGCTGCCGCCGAACTCCTCCGGCACACCGAGGCCGAGGTAGCCGAGTTCGCCTGCGGCCAGCCAGGTCTCGCGGTCGATCGCGCGCTCGTCGGCGAAGCGTTCGGCGTTGGGCTCGATCGAGCGCTTGACGAATTCGGCGACCGAGGCGCGGAAGGCCTCGTGGTCCTCGGTGTAGATGGTGCGCTGCATGGGTTTCCTTTCGTGTCCTACTGTTCGGGCCGTTCGCCCAGCAGAACCAGCGACGCCTGGATGACCTTGGCCGCGTCGGGTTCCTCTCCGCTGATGACATCGGCGTAGATGAAGGTCTCGGTGATCCGCGCCAGCAGCAGCGCCAGTTCCGGCACCGGCAGCGGCGGATCGAGCGCGCCCGCCGAGATCTCCTCGGTGAGCAGGTCGGCGATGAACGCGACGAAGCGCCGCTGCACCGAGCCTGCCCTGGTGGTGAGCAGGCGCAGCGCGCGTTCGGGTTCGCGGCGCAGGAATGGGCGGAAGGCGTCGGAGGTGTTGACGGCCTGGGCGAAATCGCCGAGGACCGTGGCGATCCGGCGCGCGCCGTGTCCGGCCGCGGCGGCGGCGGCGCGGCGCAGGGTCGGTTCGGCGACCGACCAGATCACCTCGGCCAGCAGCTCGTCGCGGCCGCCGACCCAGCGGAACAGGGTGGCCCGGTTGACGCCGAGCTCGTCGGCGAGTTCCTTCATCTCCAGCCTGCGGCCCGCCAGGAATCCGGATCGCGCTGCCTTGAACGCGGTGATCACGTCGGGGCGGGCGGCGATGTCCGCCAGGCGCTGTCCCAGTGTCGTCTGCTCGGTCACGTCACCTCCTGGTGCAACATCTCCCTCAGTGTATGGAGGATGCAACATCTGTCAATATGTCGCACGGAGGGCACAAAAAAACTCCCCGGTCGCGATGACCGGGGAGTTCGTTGTAGCCCCGACGGGATTTGAACCCGCGCTACCGCCTTGAGAGGGCGGCGTCCTAGGCCGCTAGACGACGGGGCCAGAACAACAGTTCACCTTCGTGAACCGCGCGGAACATACGATAGCCGACGACCGGGCAATCGACCAAAACGGCTGGTGACCGCCTTTTCCTCGTCGCTACGCCAGGACATGGCGGCGCGAACCCGCCAGGCGGTGTTCGAGGTGGCGGGCCGGTTCGTCGTCGGGGCATCGTGCACACCGCCAGGCGATGAGGTTGGCGCGTTCGGCGTGAGGTTGGCGCATTCTGTCCTTGTCGCAGCCCCGATGGAATTCGAGACTTACGGTTCGTGTGGTCAGTCTGCGAACGAGGGGAGCATGCGGTGTCTGTGACGAGGGAGAGTGCCACCGCCTTTGTGATTTCCGCGCTGGAGGCGAAGGGAACCGCAACCCGCGACGACTTCGACGTAGCCGGGATCGTCGCTGCGTTCCGGGACATCACCGAGGGGTGGGACTTCCACTTGATGGAGAAGGAAACCTTCTGGCGGATCGCCTCGACCTATCTCAGGACGTGAGACTCCGCGCCGGATGGGAACCCGCCGACCAGCGCCGGGCCGCCCGGCGCAACGAGCCGGCATCGGAGTAGCCGAGGAGTTCGGCCTGCCTGGGGCCGCTGAGCGACTCCGCGGACACCGCTCGTGACAACCGGGCGCTGCGAGCCCGATCCAGTTCGGCCCGCCAGGTCGTGCCCGACTCGGTCAGTCGTCGCTGCAGGGTCCGGGGGCTGACGGTGAGGATCCGGGCGACACTGTTCAGGGAGACCTCCCCGGCCTCGATGGCCTTGTCCACTGCGACGGCCACCCGTTCGGGCCAGGCCTCGGCGAGGGTCGGCGGGGGTGGCAGCGCGGCGGCCAGTGGCCGCAGGACTGCGGCCAGTACCGGATCGGCGGTGGTCAGGGGCAGATCCAGATCTGCGGCACGGAAAGTCATCGAGTCGGTAGGGGCCTCGAATTCCAGCGTGGCGGAACCGAATACGTCGCGGAAGCCGTCGACATCCGGGGGAGCGGCCTGGCGCAGCGAGACACGCACCGGGTTCAAGGGATCCTCGACGACCCGGCGGGCGCGGCTCAGCACGGCCGACAGTCCCCACAGTTGGGTGTGATCCCTTCCACGGCCGTCGCCATCGAGCATCTCGAGATAGAGGGTGGACTCGTTCTCGGTCTCGGCGACCAGGTCGAACCGGTGATTGGTGGTGACCGCGGTGATGTGGGGCCCGCAGGTGGCCAGCCCGGCACCCAGCGTCGGCGCGGAGGCGAACAGGTAGTCGTACAGGCCAAGGCTGGACAGCTCGTAGCGACGGGCGACCTGCAGGGCGACGTCAGGGCCGAGGCGATGTTCGCCGATCTCCCACAGCCGGGAGAATGTCGTGCTGGGCAGGTGCACGTCGTCACCGGTCATCGACCAATCCGGGACACCCGCGTCCCGAATCAGCCGCGCACGATCCAGCCCGGCAGCATCGAGCTGGGAGATGACGAAACGGTGCAGCAAACTCTGATCGGTAGCCATGACGTCTCCTCGTGGCAGCATGGGCGATCCGCGGACCGGTCGCGGCGACGCTACGCAGTGTTCGAAGTCGGGTCCATCATTGCGCAGACCGGATTACGGCGAAAGCACGACGTTGATTCGCGCGACGACGTCAGCCGGTGGTTGACCTGCCCGGGTAGCCGGGGGAGGGTGGGGCGATGACCGGCAAAGAGGTGCGGGGTGGGGTCGAGATGTCGAATCTCGATCAGGCGTTGTTCGACGGAGCCGAGGCGACCAAGCGGGATCTGGTCGACTATCTCGAGTTCGCGGTGGAGCGGCTGGTGCGGGTGTTGCGGGATCGGCCGTTGTCGGTGGTGCGGGTGCGGCCGGGGCAGGAGCCGTTCATGCAGAAGAATCTGCCCAAGTACACGCCGGAGTGGGTGCCGCGGGTGACGGTGTGGGCGGAGAGTTCGCATCGGGAGGTCACCTACGCGCTGGGTAATGACGAGCGGACGCTGTTGTGGTTCGGCAATCAGCGTGCGGTGGAGTACCACCCGACGTTGCTGCCGGTCGATCACAGTGCGGGGCCGACGCATCTGGTACTCGATCTCGATCCGTCACCGGGGCAGACATTTCGTGATGCCGCGGCAGGCGCCCACCTGATCCGGGCCGCGCTCGTCGCCGACGGGCTCGACGGTGCGGTGAAGACCAGTGGGGCCAAGGGTTTACACGTGTTCGTGCCGGTGGAGCCGGGGATCGCGATCGAGGACGCGGCGGCGGCGACCCGGGCGATCGCGGCGCGGGCCGAACGGATCGATCCGTCCGTCGGTACGACCGCGTTCATCAAGGAAGACCGCCACGGCAAGGTCTTCCTCGATTCCACCCGGGCGGGCGGTGCCACCGTCATCGCGGCCTACAGCCCGCGCATCCGGCCGGGCGTCCCGGTGTCGTTTCCGTTGCGCTGGAACGATATCGACGATGTCACCCCGGCCGATTTCACGCTGCGTAGCGTGCCGAACCTGCTCGGTGACACCGACCCATGGGCTACGGAAATGCCTGCACCGCACAAGCTTCCGGCCGACCTGGTCGCCGAGGGGCACACCATTCCGATTGCCAGGGTGCAGGCCATGCACGAGGGGAAGCGCCGGGCTCGGGCGCGGCGTGCCACCGAATAGGGTGTGCCTGCCGCCCGCGGTGCGGTGGCGGAGTCGGCACGCTATATCTGTGTCATGGATTTGTCTCAGTTGAGTACGGCGATCGAAGCTGCTGTCGCCGTTCATCTCAACGAACTCGGCCGAGCGCGTGGGTTGCTGCCGTTGAATTGGTTCGTCGCGCCGTCGGTGACGAGCGACGACGACAGGGAGGCGGTGCTGTCGGTCGAAGGGCAGGCCGGTAGCCACCTTCCGCAGCATCCGGGTCGGGTGGTCGATCAATGGGCCGGTGTCCTCGGGCTGCGCCCGGTGTATCCACCGACACCCGGGGTGCACGCGGTGGCGGGGATCCTCGAACCGCAGCCCGGTGACTACCGATTCGAGATCCGGATCTGGGGTGTCATGGACCCTGCCGCGCTGCATGCGCAACGGGATTGGGGACGCTGGCAGGGGCAGTGAACAGACGCCGACGGCCCGATGACCGCCGGGAGGTCATCGGGCCGTTCGCGTGGTGACTACTTGGCGAGGGAGGCGACGCCTGCCTGGGCGAACTTCTCGTCCAGGTCGCCGCTGGGGGCGCCCGCCACGCCGATGCCCGCGATCGGGGCGCCGTTGGCCTTGACGGGGGCGCCGCCGCCGAGGAACAGGGTGCCGTCGATGTCGGCCAGGTGCGGGGCGGACTCGAGGCGCTTGGTCAGCTCGGTGGTCGGGGCGTTCCACGAGACGGCGGTGAAGGCCTTCTGCTGGGCGGCGTCGTAGGACTGCGGGCCCGCGCCGTCGCCGCGCAGGGTGACGATGACATTGCCGTTGCGGTCGACGACCGCGACGCTGACCCGCTGGTTCTCCTTGGCGGCCGCGTCGAGGGCGGTCTGCGCGGCCTTGGTGGCCGCGGCGATCGACAGGTGGGTGCTCTGGGTCAGGTTGGCGTCGGCGGCATTGGCCACAACGGGGGTGCGGGTGGCCGGGTCCTGGTCCTGTGCCTGGACGGTCACGACGCCGACCACACCGGCAGCGACGACACCGGCGGTGGCCCCGGCGATGATGAGGCGGTTGCGGGTGCTGGACTTGGCGGTCATGGCTGCTCCTGTAGGGATCTCGGCCTGCCGGCGGTCTGCCGTGGCCTGTTGATACCCATCCTGTTCGCCCGGCGCGTCCGGCGAATCGACGAAGTGGCTGTACTTCCCCGGCCGGATCGGGGGACACCGGGGTCAACCGATCGGTTGACCCGTGGCAGCCGGTCAGCGGGGGAGAATGGGGGAGTTTGCCCAGCGGGACGTGGACGGGAGGTACCGATGAGGAGCACGCTCGGCGACCAGAGCGACGATACGCGGCTGCTCGCTGTCATCGTCTACAGCACGTTCTACGTACTGCTCGCCGCGTCGCTCATGCGCTGGCTGATCCGGCACAGCGAGACCCGCTCGACGCCGCTGGTCGTCGCCCTCGCACTGCTGCTCGCGGTGCTGTACGCGATGAGCGAGCTGCGGCACTCGCGTCGGGTGGTGTGGTTCGCGCTGCTGGTGGCGACCTGGTCGGTGCTGGTGGTGCTGGCGCCCAGTTTCGCCTGGTGCGCGGTGCCGTTGGTGTACACCGGACTGCGGATTCTGTCGGTGCGGGTCGCGGTGACGCTGGTCGTCGTGCTCACCGCGCTCGTGGTGTTCAGTCAGGTGCGCATAGCCGGGTGGCTGGATCCGAATCTGGTGCTCGCCCCGCCCGCGGTCGCCGCGGTGACGACGGTGCTGTTCGTCGGCATGCGCCGCCAGACCGAGCAGCAGGCCGCGCTCATCGACGACCTCGTGCGCACCAGGCAGGAACTGGCCGAGACCGAACGTCGCGAAGGCACGCTCGCCGAACGCGAACGCCTCGCCATGGAAATCCACGACACTCTCGCCCAGGGGTTGTCGAGCCAGCGCATGCTGTTGCAGGCCGCCGACCTGGTGTGGGACTCCGATCCCGCGCTGGCCCGCACCCATCTGCGCTCGGCCGCCGAGATCGCCGAACGTGATCTGACCGAGGCCCGGCGGTTCGTCCACGACCTCGCCCCCGCCGACCTCGCGGCGGGCGGTTCCCTCGCCGCGGCGCTGACCGCGCTCGCGGAACGCGAGACCTCCGACACGCTGACGGTGCGCTGTCATCTGGAAGGCACCCCGGGACCGCTGCCGCAGCGGGTCGAGGCGACCTTGCTCCGCGTGGCCCAGGGCGCGCTCGCCAATGTCCGCGAGCACGCGCGGGCATCGGCCGCGATCATCACGCTGACCAGCCTCGAGGATCAGATCGTCCTCGATGTGGCCGATGACGGCCGCGGCTTCGATCCCGATGACCTGGACGATCCGGCCGAGCATCGCGGACACGGGCTGCCCGCGATCCGGGCGAGAGTGCGCCAGCTCGGCGGGACCTGCGCGATCGAATCGGCGCCGGGGGACGGGACCGTACTGTCGGTCGCCATTCCGCTGGTCGTGGGCTGAACCTTCCCGCGCCGACTACGCCGCTGCCGGCACCCAGTACCGGTGGGGGCGGGGAGCCGGTAGCGACAGCCGTGCCGTGCTCGGGCGCATCCTCGGCGGTGCCGACGCAGGCGGAGCGGCGATCGTGCGCACCTCGGCGAAGACGAGCGTGCGCAGGACGAGGAACCGTCCGATCCCGGCGATCCCCGACGCCGACAGATACACGACCTGCTCGGTGATGGCCCCGGGCGCCGCCTGCACGGCGAACAGGACGAACATCGCGGCACTGGTCACCGCGTAGGCGGCCGCCGCCGATCCGGCCGACTGCAGATGCTCGCGCCACCCCGGCAGCGCGCGCCCGCCGAAGGTGATCAGCGCGTGCAGCACCGTGCCGAGGACCGTCGACGCGACCGTGACGACGGCGTTCGCGACCGCCCACGGCATGACCCCGGCCAGCTGCGCCACCGCAACGCTCGACGCGAGCCCGAGACCACCGCCGCAGACCACGAACCGCGCGAACGCCGCGATCGGGCCGGGTGCGCTGTCCGCTCGCTGCTCGCCCCGCTCGTTTCGCACGTTGTTCGTCATGTCGAACACTGTACGACTACCGCACACTGTGCGCAATGAGGAACGCTGTGCTGGAGGGGAGCTCGCGCTAGCATCGGCACTTGTGAATCCCGCCGTACGCCTGTTGATCTGCGACGATCACGCGGTGGTCCGCGCCGGACTGCACGCGCTGCTGTCGAGCGCGCCCGATATCGAGGTGATCGGGGAGGCGGCCGACGGCCCGGCGGCGGTCGCGCTCGCGGCGAGCCTGCGTCCGGATGTGGTGCTGATGGATCTGCAGCTGGGTAGTGAGATGGACGGCGTCGAGGCGACCCGGCGGATCACCGCGCAGCCCGCGCCCACCCCGCATGTCCTGGTCCTCACCACCTACGACACCGACGCCGACATCACCCGCGCCATCGAAGCCGGCGCCACCGGCTATCTGCTCAAGGCCGAGCGGCCCGAGGAACTGTTCGCCGCCATCCACGCCGCCGCGAGCGGGCAGACCGCGCTGTCCGCGCCGGTCGCCGCCAAGGTGATGGCCAAGATGCGCAATCCAGGGCCCACCCTCACCGCCCGCGAACGCGACATCCTCGGCCAGCTCGCCCAGGGTCTCGGCAATCGCGAGATCGCCCGCGCGCTGCACATCAGCGAGGCCACGGTGAAGACGCATCTGGGCCGGATCTACGACAAGCTCGGCGTCGACACCCGCGCCGCGGCGGTCGCGGTCGCGACGGAGAAGCGACTGCTCGCCTGACTGCGCTGTAACGCTGCGGGCCGAACAGGCTCTGAACGATGCGGCGAATATGCTGAGCCGAGAGACCGAGAGGAGCCGGCATGGACTGCGACGAATTCGTCGAGTTGGTCACCCGCTTCCTCGACGGCGTGCTCGATTCGGACACCGAGCTGCGCTTCCTCGCCCATATCGCCGAGTGCGACGGCTGCGAGGTCTACCTCGACCAGATCAGCCGCACCACCCGTGACCTCGGCCGTCTCGAGCCCGAGCACCTGTCCGGCGAGGCGCGCACCAGCCTGCTCGCGGCCTTCCGCGACTGGCACCGCCCCGCCTGAACTCAGGCCGGAGTCAGTGTGGCCGCCCCGAACGACACGTGGAAGCGGGCACACCAGATACTCACCGACGCGAGCGTCGACAGATCCGTACCCGCGGGCAGTTCGTAGTTCTGATTGCCCTCGTTGCCCTTCAGCGCGCCCAGATCGACGTGCGTGCCGTCGTCGAAGTTGTGCCAGTCGTCGGCGATCACCGGCTGGTCGGTGAGCCAGACGCGCAGCGCGGGACCGTCGGAGGTGCGCAGATCGGTGATTCGCAGCACGAGGGTGCCCTCCGGCGTGCGCTGCAGTTGTACCGAGCCACTCGTGTCGTGCTCGTGCGAGCGGAACTCGCCGGTCGCGATCACCGACAGCGGCGTACCGACTGCGGAGACGGGCGCCTCGTCGACGGTGGTCGTCGTGAACAGTCGCCACGGCTGGAACAGATACAGTCCGGCCGCGAGAGCGGCCACGAGCCCCACCGCCAGCACACTCAGAACGGTCCGGCGGGTACGACGCTGTGCCATCGTGTTCTCCTTCTCTCCCATGTGCCTTCCGTTCCCGCACCCATCCGCGCGTTACACGGTCACCCGGCGGTACTGTGCTGCCAGCGACGCGAGCTGTGACGGCGAGGAGACCCAGTGCGACACGACGGCGCCCTGCCCGCGGACGACGTGCTCGTCGCGGAGCTGCGCGCCGGAGTCGACGCGACGTTCGCCCTGGTCGTCGATGCCTGGTCCGGTTCGATGCTGCGCCTGGCACGCTCGTTCGTCTCCACCGACGCCTCCGCCGAGGAGGTCGTGCAGGAGGCGTGGCTGGCGGTGGTGCAGGGTATCGACCGGTTCGAGGGCCGTTCCTCGCTCAAGACGTGGGTGTACCGGATCCTGGTGAACACCGCCAAGAAGCGGGGGATCAAGGAGTATCGCACCCTCCCGTTCGCCACCCTGCTGCCCGAGGATGAGGGGCCGACCGTCGATCCCGGCCGCTTCCGTCCGCCCGGCGACCGCTATCCGGGCCACTGGGCGATCGGGCAGAAGCCGCAGCCCTGGTCCGAGCCCGAGGACGCCGCCGAGCGTGCCGAGCTGACCCAGCAGCTCGTTGCCGCGGTTGCCGACCTGCCCGAACGCCACCGCACGGTGCTGACCCTGCGCGATATCGAGGGTTACTCCGCCGACGAGGTCTGCGAACTGCTCGACATCTCCGCAGGCAACCAGCGGGTCATCCTGCACCGCGCCAGGGCGACGGTGCGCGCCCGCCTCGAGCGGTACTTCGAGCGGACCGGCCACCGCTGAGCCCAACTGTGTTCGCGCCGCGCCCTCGGGCGTGACATCGCGGACGTAACGTCACGCTCGTCGCGTCATCCATTCGAGGAGGCCGAACGACCATGGCGACCTATGACGACCTGTCGGCCCTGTTCATCAACTGCACGCTCAAGCGCTCGCCCGAACCGAGCAATACGCAGGGCCTCATCGACGTCAGCGCGCACATCATGGCCGAGAACGGCGTCGCCGTCTCGCACGTCCGCGCGGTCGACCACGACATCGCCACCGGCGTCTGGCCCGACATGACCGAGCACGGCTGGGCCACCGACGACTGGCCCGCGCTGCAGGAACAGGTGATGGCCGCCGACATCCTGGTGATCGCGGGGCCGATCTGGCTCGGTGACAACAGCTCGGTCACCAAGCGGGTGATCGAACGCCTCTACGGCAACTCGCACCTGCTCAACGCGGCCGGTCAATACGCCTATTACGGCAAGGTCGGTGGCTGCGTGATCACCGGCAACGAGGACGGGCTCAAGCACTGCGCGATGAACATCCTCTACAGCCTCCAGCATCTGGGCTACACCATTCCGCCGCAGGCCGACGCGGGCTGGATCGGCGAGGCGGGGCCAGGTCCGTCCTATCTCGAGCCGGGGTCGGGCGGCCCGGAGAACGACTTCACCAACCGCAACACCACCTTCATGACCTGGAATCTCCTGCATATGGCCAGGATGTTGCGCGATGCGAACGGCATCCCCGCGCACGGCAACCAGCGCTCGGCATGGGACGCGGGCTGCCGATTCGGCTTCGAGAACCCCGACTACCGCTGACCCCCCACGGGCCATCGATGCCCGAATTGCCGGGAACGAAACGTGACCCGGACCTCTATAACCGTGTGATCCCGGCCACATTGCGGTCGTATAACGACAGTAATGTGATTACGGATTTGTCACGGACGACCTGCGGGGAACACTGTTCCTTTGGGCAAAGGCTGCTACAGATGCACTCGTGATCGGGGCGTGATCTCAGCTCGCATTCCGGCTACATTCGGTCACGGCTTGAACAACAACCCGAGCCGAATCGAATCGCAGAACACCGGAAAGCCTGCCCCGCGATTCGAGGATCCCCGACATTCCTGAGGGGCAGGGACGCGGTAGTTTCCATCACCGAGCCGGTGGGCGCAGGCAGGAATTCTTATGTCTTTCAATCGCAAGTTCACCACTCGTGCCCTTGGTTTCGCCGCTGTCGCCGGCGCGATGATCGCCGTTCCGGCCGGTCTGACCACCGCTACCGCCTCGGCGAACAACTGGGACGCCGTGGCGCAGTGCGAGAGCACGGGCAACTGGAACATCAACACCGGTAACGGCTACTACGGCGGCCTGCAGTTCTCGCAGAGCACCTGGGAGGCCTACGGTGGCGCCGGCACTGCCGACAACGCCAGCCGCGAGGAGCAGATCCGCGTCGCCGAGAACGTGCTGGCCGCGCAGGGTCCCGGCGCCTGGCCGGTGTGCAGCGCCTACCTGTAAAGCGCGCTGTAGTTAGACTTTCCTTGTCGGGAAACGGAATACCCGCTATTCGATGCACACGTCGAATAGCGGGTTTTTTCGTTGTTTCTCAATTTCGGATGAGCAGCACGATTCCCGCCGTGATCAGTGCGAGCGCAATAGCCGCCAAGCCGTAGCTGAGTTTGTAGTTGCGCAGCCCGGGGACGAACCGGTCGAGGGCGAAACCGCCCGCACCGGTGAGAGCCAGGCTGGTCGCGGCCACCGCCAGGATCACCTCGTACTCGACACCTTGGGGCGAGAAGAAGCCGCCCCATTTCACCGCGATCGCGTTGAGCATCGTGCCCAGGATCGCCGCCGCGGCCAGCGGGGTCAGCAGGCCGAGTATCAGGCCGATGCCTCCGAGGGTCTCGCACAGCCCGGCCACGACGGCGAAGGTGTCGGCCATCGGATAGCCCTTCGCGGCGAAGAACTTCTCGGTACCGGACAGGCCACTGCCGTCGAACCAGCCGAACAGTTTCTGGGTGCCGTGCGCGGCCATGGTCGCGCCGACGCCGAGACGCAGGACCAGCAGTCCCGCATCCGTGGGTGTGGTCGTTGTTGTCGTCGTCATGGCGAATCCTTTCCGTTGCCGGTGCGCAGGTAGGCGGGCCGCCGATCCAGTGTAGAGAGCGAAAGTCACAGGTCAGGGCGCGGCGAGGTCGCCGACGGCTGACGGTCAGGCCTGCTGATCCTCGCCGGGTCGCTGCGCCGAGTCGAGCCGGTGCACGGTGAGCGCGGCGGCCAGCATCCGGGAATCCGTGGGATCGGCCGGGTCGAGGCCGGTGAGATCGGCGATCCGGCGCAGCCGGTAGGTGAAGGTGTTGGGGTGCACGTGAATACGCCGTGAGGCCGTCTTGCGGTCGGCGCCGTGGCGCAGGTGCGCTTCCAATGCCTCGACCAGGTGCGGACTGCCGAGCAGCGGAATCACCCGTTGCGCCAGGCGTTCGCGCGCCGGGCCGGGCCGGGTGAGCTGGTACTCCAGCAGCAGGTCGTCGAGGCGGTAGCAGCCGCCCGGTCTGCCGCGCAGCCGCGCCAGCTCGGTGAGTTCGGTCGCGTCCTTCGCCGCGGCCGGGATGCCGTCGCGGCTGACACCGGAGAACTCGGCCAGATACACCGGCACCCCGAACTGCTCGGCCAGCCGCGCGGCGAGGTTGTCGAAGCGCTGCGCGTCGAGGGCACCGGTCTCTGAGCTGTTGCTCAGCAACGCGATGCCGTTGGCGCCGTCGAAGGTGGCCGGAGTCGTGGTGCCGGTGAGTTCGTCGAGCGCGCGCTGGAGCACCCGGATCCGGCGCCGCGTCACCAGGTTGGCCGCGCTGCCGGTGCGCGCGGGCTCGCTGAGGCGGATCGCGAGCACCGTGTACTGGTCGGCGAGAACGGTGTCGGCGCGCGCGGCGAGCTCTTCGGCGGGCAGGCCGCGCACCAGCGCCGAACACAGTTCCCGCCTGGCCTCGCGTTCGGCGTGGTAGATCGACTGCTCGACCTCGGTGTAGGTCTCGACCACGGTTATGTTGATATGGCGCAGCAGGTCGAGCAGCCTGCTGCCGACCAGGATCAGATCCTCCATCTCCGTCGGCTCGGCCAGCGCCGACGCCTCGGCCAGCACCGATTGCGCCGATCCGTGGATCGCGCCGATCAGCATCGGCAGCGGCAGCCGGTCCTCGGCGTGCCGCTCGGCGACGGGCGCGACGAACGTGGCCACCTCGGCCTGGGTGAACTCTCGCTCGGCGGCGATCGCCTCGAGCACGGCCCGTCCGCACGCATAGATGGTCGGCAGGACTTCGGCGGTGAAATGACCGGGAGGCAGCTCGGCGGGCGCGGTGGCGCCGAGGCCTTCGGCGAGCATGCGCTCGGCGATCTGGGGCCAGCGCGTCAGGAGGCGAGCGGTCAAAGCGGGTGGTGCGGAAACGGGGTGTTCGGCGAGCATGCCTCGATTGTGTCCGAGAACAGGGCGCGAGGGGGCAGTCCCATCGAAAACGCACAGAACTTGGTTCCAGCGCTAAGCTCCCGCGCGTTTTCTCGGTGCACCGTGCAGTGACAGCGATGTGGCGCGGGTCATAGATTCGCAGAGCGCGTCCGAGCCACCGTCGGCCGGCGCGGTTCGACGGAAGTGACCTCAATGTTTGCAACGACGCATTCCCTGCGCCGCACCCTGTGCGGACTCGGCATCGCCGCGGGCCTGACCGCGGCCTCGGTTCTGGGGGGCGGCCCGGCCGCCGCGGAACCCGCGCTGGAACCGACCATCGCCTCGATGGCCGACTACCTGAACGCCACCATGACCACGGCCACCGACGGCCGTCGCCCCACCGCCATCGCCGACACCGGCAGCGCCTCGGGCAGCAGCTCGGGTTCGTCGGGCAGCGTTTCCTCCGACGCGGTCGGCGAGGGCCCCGAGATGTCGGCCTACCTGCCCGCCTTCGCCTACGGATTGCTGCACCCCGACGCCGCGCCGCCCGGCGCCAACCGCTGGGATTGCAAGCCGACCGCGCAGCATCCGCGCCCGGTCGTGCTGCTGCACGGCACCTGGCTCAACGCCTACGACACCTTCTCCTACCTTTCGCCGCGCCTGGCGAAGGCCGGGTACTGCGTGTTCACCCTGAACTTCGGCAAGTCCGCGCTGCTCGAGGGCGGCGGACTCGGCGCCGTGCTGCCGGGCCGCTACGGCGTCGGCCCGATGGCCGACTCCTCGCGCCAGGTCGCCGCGTTCATCGAGCGCGTGCGCGCGGCCACCGGGTCCGACCAGGTCGACATCGTCGGCCACTCCCAGGGCGGCACCATCGCCAATCACTACCTGAAGTTCGAGGGCGGCGAGGGCAAGGTCGGCAAGCTGGTCAGCCTCGGCGCCACCCACCACGGCACCGCGCTGCTCGGCCTCGCGACCCTCGGTCGCATGATCAACAACGCGGGCATCGACATCCTCGGCTTCTACCGGCCGATCGTCGGCGTCGCCAATATCGAGCAGGCCGTCGGCTCGTCGTTCTACACCACCCTCAACGCCACTGGTGACACAGTGCCCGGCGTCGACTACACCGTGGTCGCTTCCCGCTACGACGAGGTGATGAATCCCATCGACCTCGCCTTCCTGCGGGCCGGGCCGGACGCGACCGTGGCGAACATCGCCCTGCAGGACGGCTGTGAGCAGGACGTTTCCGACCACCTGACCATGATGTATTCGCCGCGCGCCACCTCGATCGCGCTGCGTGCCCTCGATCCGGAAGGCAGTCCTACCTTGGCTTGTACATTCAACCCCTGGTTCTTCGGTGGCGGCGGCAGCCTATGACCGTCAATGCCCCGGCGCTGACGGTCTGGAGCACCGCGCCGCTGCTACCGCCCGACGACCCGTTCTACGTCGCGCCGCCGGACATCGAGTCGCTCGCGCCGGGGACGGTGGTGCGGACGCGCGCGGTGGATGTGGCCCTGTTCGGGCTGGTGCGGCAGCGCATCGCGGCCTGGCAGCTGCTGTACCGCACCTGCGATCTCGACGGCGAGCCGGAGCTGGCGGTCACCACGGTGCTGCTGCCATGGGGCGCCGACCCGGCACATCCGCGTCCGCTGGTGTCCTTCCAGTGCGCCATCGATGCCGTTGCGCCCCAATGCTTTCCGTCCTACGCCCTGCGGCTCGGCGCGAAGACCACCGGGTCCATCGCGCCGCTCGAGCTGCCGATCATCGCCATGGCCTTGCGGCAGGGCTGGGCGGTATCGGTGCCCGATCACGAAGGTCTGGGCGGGCGGTTCGGCGCGGCGCGCGAGCCCGGGTACCGGGCGCTGGACGGGATCAGGGCCGCGCTCGGCTTCGCCCCGCTCGGCCTCACCCCGACGACTCAGGTCGCCCTGTGGGGATATTCGGGCGGCGGTCTGGCGACTGTGGTGCCAGTCCCTGCGCCGGTCCCCAACCTTGGCGTGCTGGCGTGCAACCTTGGCGCGGGCCTTCGCCCGGTTCTTCGAACCCTTCTCCTTGCGCGAAAGTGATCGCTGCATCCTCCCGC
>NZ_JBHXAY010000031.1:0-61037 GCF_042728775.1 Nocardia sp. NPDC060259 | reverse complement strand
CCGATGATCTGGATCAGATCGAGGGTGATATCGACGCGCACACCGACTATGTGCGCGCGGTGCGGGATCTGGAGCAGGCGCGCGAGGAAGCGCTGGACGCGTTCGATGAAGCTCAGCCCATCGAGCAGCAACAACCCCCGGTTACGCCGCCCACCACACCCGGCCAGCCCACCCCGCGACCGACCGGCCCAGGCCGCACCCCAAACGCGACCGTCCCGGCCGACGGGGCCGACCCGTCGGCACGGATCGATGGCGCGCTGGAGCGGGAGACCGCGGCGGTGGACGAGGCATTCACCCGGGCCGATCAGAAGTCGGCGGCCGAGCACGAACGCGTCGCCGATGATCTGGATCAGATCGAGGGTGATATCGACGCGCACACCGACTATGTGCGTGCGGTGCGGGATCTGGAGCAGGCGCGCGAGGAAGCGCTGGACGCGTTCGACGGCAACAATCGCGAAAACACCACTCCGCCAGCCGAAGAGCCCGACACTGAGCAGACACCCACCCGACCGGTCCCCCTGGTCGCGACCAGCAGCGAACAAGGCGCGGCAGCACGGGACGACGACGGCGATGCCTCACCGCCGGTAGCCGACACCGACGAGGGAACTCCCGACCAACCTCCGTCATCCGCCGAGACCACGTCTCCGCCGCCGAAACCCGGCGCCCCCGAGCAGGCTGCGGACAACCGCACGACCGGTGCGAACACCACCCGCACCGTCCCGCCGTCGCGCGATACCGACCCCACCACCCCGACGCCCGGCCGCGTCCCCGACCCCCAGCCCGGCGTCGAAAACAACCCCGATACAGACGATTCCGGCACCGGCACGACGACCCGCACCGTGCCGCCGACCGGCGACTCGGCCCCTGGCCGCCCGACGCCCGACCAAAACGGCCACACGGCGCCGCCGGAAGCCCGTACCAATAAGGGTGGCTCCGATCGCTCGAAGTCGTCGGATGGCGATGGCGGAACTGTGCCGCCGGAGGCTGGTACCGGCGAGGGTGACCCCGCCGGGCCCTCCTCGTCCGGCGACGACAGCAACACCCCGCCTCCGGCAACAGGTTCCGATGAGGGAGACACCGGCACCCGCCGACCGTCGACGCCGACCTTCCGCTCCCACATCCCGCACCCCCCAAGGGAATACGATCCAGAATTCCCCGCGCTGTTCGACTACACCCCGACCCCCTGGCCGGACCTGGACCTGACCCCCGACGATCCGAACCCTCCGACGCCCCCTAACCCGCCGACGCCACCGAATCCGCCGGTGCCGCCGAATCCGCCGACCCCGCCCAGTCCGCCGGTGCCGCCGGTGCCGCCGACGACGCCCAATCCGCCGCCGCCGCCGCCGACGCCGCCGACGCCGCCGACGCCGCCGAACCCGCCGACGCCGCCGACAACGCCGACGCCGCCGACAACGCCGAACCCGCCGACAACGCCCAATCCGCCGGTGCCGCCGAGCCTGCCTGAGCCGCCGAATCTGCCGGTGCCGCCGACATTGCCGGAGCCGCCGACATTGCCGGAGCCGCCGAGCCTGCCGTGGCCACCGGTTCCGCCGACCTTGCCGGAGGCGCCGACGACGCCGGAGTTGCCGACGTTGCCGGTGCCGCCGAATATGCCGGTGCCTCCGAACGTGCCGTCGCCGCCCTACCCCGTGCCGCCCACGCTGCCGGAGCAGCCGACAGTGCCGGTGCCGCCGACATCGCCGGGTGCTCCATGGCCGTCGATCCCGACTCCATCCGAGCCGTGGCCGATGCCGGCTCCGACCGAGCCGCCGACCGCACAGCCGTGGCCGCTACCGCCTGGGCAGCTGCCGACAGATCCGGTCGCGCCGACGTCGCCTTCGTGGCCGCCGGACGCGACGCCTTCGCAGCCGTGGCCGGTGCATACTCCGACGGAACCGCCGTGGCAGACCGAGCCGCCTGCCTCGCAGGCGTGGCCGCCGGGCCCAACACCGATTCCGTCTGTGCCGACCGACCCGACGGCACAGCCGTGGCTCGCGGAGCCATCGATTCCGACGCGGCCGGGCCCATCGGAGACACCGCCGATGCCGTCGTGGCCCACGCCGAACTCCTCTGACTCGCGGGCTCCGTGGTCTGCGCCGAACCAGGCGGAGGTAACTCCTTCCTTGCCAGCGACGAATCCCCCTGCGACGACTCCATGGTCGTCCGGCCCGGCGGCATCGCCCGGAGCGATACCGCCCGGATCGTCGGCGGACGGGCCCGCCGAGCAGTCGGCGCCGCGGCCGGAGTTGCCACCTCGGCCGCCGTGGGGGTCCGGGGCAGGGCCGGGGGCGGAGCCACCGGCGCCGCGGACGTTGCCCTCGCAGCCGCCGGTCGCCGAGCAGGTGATGCCGCCGGGTGTGCCGATGGTGGCGAACGGCTCGTCCGCCGACAGCGGTTCGTCCATGCCCTATTCGCCGATGGCGCCGATGGCGCCCATGGCACCGGCGGGGCAGGGCGGACAGGAACAGTCGCGGCGTGCGGTGGGCAACGGGTACACCCCGCCGCAGCACGGGACGAACGGAGACATCAGTGTGCGGCCGTTCGCCGGGTACGGTGTCCGGGCCGAGTTCGATCCGGTCAGCGGCGCGCTGCGGGCTGCGCCGCCGGGGGCGGCCGGACTGGGTGGTGTCTACGGTGACATCAGTGGTGTTTCGGTGGTCTTCTACCGCGATCGCTCCGGACTCGCGCTGCGGGTCGGCGATCGTATGATCGACCTCGACGGTTCGGTCAGCGTGGAACACGGTCCGATCGATCCCCGGCGCACGCGGTTCGCGGTCACCGCGAACGGCACGCTGCTGTGCGAGCTGTTCTACCGGTCGCTGCCACGGGACATGGACCTGGGCGCGCACGTCCGGGCGGTGATGGCCGACCCAGCCCAGCGCGCCGCGATCTTCGCCAACTGACCACATCGGGCCGCGCCCGGGAACAACCAACGAGGAGGCAGCATGCGCACGGACCATCCCGCCGAGGACGAGATCCGCGCCAATTTCGACGAGATGCTCGCTTCCGTGTGCGCCGGCGGCGGACTCCGCACCGATACCGGGCTGGACAACGAGACCACCCAGGCACTCTGGGCGATCGCACGCGCCCACCCGCAGGTTCCCGCGGAACTGGTGACCGCGGCCCGCGCCGAGTTCGCCGCCCAGCTCGACGGCTCGCACCGGCGGGCCCGCCGGGAAGCGCTGGCCCGCCTCAGCGACGAACTCGACGGGAAGGCCGCGCAGTGACCGAATGGCGGACACCCTCGGCCGGTGACCTGATCGACCTGGTGACCCGGCTGCGCGAGCTGGACTGGTCCTGGAACCTGGCCGACGTCCCCGACCTCGCGGCCGGATTCGGCTGGCGGGTGGTGCTGGCCCGGCCGAACTGGGTCCTGCTCGACACCGGCCTCGGCGCCGGCAGCGGCAAGGTTCACGGCGCGAGCGGCAAGGCCGTGCGGATCGACACCCGGCTCACCGATTTCGTCGAGGAGGACGCGGCGGGGGCCGAACGGATCCGCACCGCGTTCGCCGAACTGGCCGCGGTCCTCACCGCGACGCTGGGCGAACCGACCGGACGAATTCCCGGTCCGTGGCCCCAGATTCGCTGGACGGGAACAGGGACGACCCTGGTGCTGGCGCAGTCGCCGGTGTCGGTGGTGCTGTCGCTGGTGACCAATGCCCGGCTGGCGGCCGACGACCGCAATATCGAGGCCGAGCGACAAGGCGGCCTGTCGTGACGGACTGGTCGGCCTTCGCCGGCGCGCTGGCCGAACAGCTCGCCCTGCTGAGTGCCGGTTCGGTGCTGATCATCCACGAATCCCGCGCGGAATCCCCGCGATACGCACAGTTCCGGCAGCTCGACACGATGCTGTCGGCCGAGCTGGCGGGCGAGTCGGCGCTCGACGAGTCGCTGCGCGCGGGCCCAGCGGGCGTCCGGGTGATCACCGACGCCGGCTGGCAGCCACCCGAGGACGGCCTGCCCGGCAACTGGTGGATCGACACCCCGTGGCCCGCCACGCCCGCGCGGTACCGGACCGTCGCCGCGATGGTGGTGACCGGTCTGCGCGACGGCTTCGGCATCGCCACGCCCGACGCGCTGACCTACCGCGCCTGGGACGAGTCGTCCGGCAATCGCCCGTTGGACCTACCCCTGCTCGGCCTACCGTGAGCCTGACCTCGCCAGGAGATTGCGCGACGTGACCAGCCCCACCGACGAACCGGCCCAGGCAGCCCCACGGCCCGACGAGCCGGTGCGCGCACCCGACTCCGCCGACGAGCCGGCGCGCGCACCCGACTCCGCCGATGAGGCGGCGCGCACGCCCGACTCCGCCGACGAACCGGCGCGCACACCCGGCGCCGGCGACAGCACAGCCCCCGAAACGGCCGAGGACGAAGTCGACGTGAGTTTCACCCTCGCGCCGGAACCAGTCGTCCGCGATGTGGCCGAGGAGGCCAGGAAACTGGTGCACGGCGCCGCCCGCGCGCTCGCCGCCCAGGGCCCGGCAGGCTGGCGCAGGCTGGACGCGGTCTTCACGATGACCGTGACCGCCGAGATCGTGCTCGCGGTGTACTCCGACGACGAACAGCGGGTGACCCGGCTGCGCCCGTCGGCCGACGTGCTCGAGCTGATCCGGGAACATCGGCAGCTGTCGGCCGAACTCGGCGACGGACCCTGGTGGCGGCTGATGCTCGGACTCACACCGGAGGGCCGCATCCAGGTCGACTACGACTATGGCGACGAGCCCTTCCCTGCCGACCACCTGTTCCCGCCGGGCGCCTACCAGGCCGATCTCGAGGCCTTTCCCCGAGGCGCGTTGCCGTTCTGGCTGGCCGCCTATCTCGCGCACGACGACCGCCAGCTGCGCGCACCCGTAACGGCAGCGGCGGCGGCCCGTGCCGATGCCGCGGCGGGAACACAGCCAATCGCGGTGCCCGGACTGCCGCCGCTGCCGCTGCTCGTGGCGCGCTGGGCGGTGCTGGCCGCGGGCGCGGTGGCGGTCGAGGACGAGTGGGGCCCGCGGTTCCTGCCGTCGATCGCCCGCTTCGACACCGGGGAGCGGCACGGCAGCTCGCTGTATCTCCTCCCCGGCGATCGCGCGGTGCTGTCCGGCGGTGTCTGGAACGAGCCCGGCCTGCGCACGGCCTACAACACGGGCGCCGCACTGCCACTGTTGTTCGCGGGCGCCCCCGACTGGGTGGCCACCCCGACCCTCGATCGCCGCGCGGCGGGCGGGCTGCTCACCTTCTGCTACTGGTGGGACGACGGCGCCTGGTATCAGGGCGAGTCGCCCGGACCCGAGGCGATCGCCCCCGCGGTCCCGCCGGTGTTCTCGGCGGAGTCCACCGCGGACACCGTCGCCCGGATGATCGACGACCAGCCACCCGCGCCGCTGCGCGACGCCGCCGAGACCTTGGTCGCCGCCGCCGAAGCGGGTGTCGTCACGCGCGGCACGCTGGTCGAATTATTCGGTGACGAAGGCTTTTTCGACCTCGACGGCGGGCTGTTCCAGCTGATCGTCGCCGGCGTCGTGACCACCGAGTCGGCGTGGCCGATGCCGCGCAGGGAGGCCGTCGCCCTGGTCGGCAAGTATCTGGCCGAGCACGCCGTCGACCCCGCCGCCTTCCCGGTCGCGCAGCTGCGCGCCGACCGCTTGTCGATGGGCTGGATGGTCTACGTCCCGGTCGAACCGGGGGAGATCGCGATCGGCAGGGCGATCTACTACGTCGCTGACGACGGTGTGCTGGAACGGTCGTCGTCGGCGGTGGCGCCGTCGATATTCATCGACGATTTCGAGCGTCGGTATCGGGAGAGGCATGGCTGAGCAGCACACGGACAACCGGCCGGACGCGGGCGCCGCGGTCGGCACCGCCGAGCCGCCGACCGCGGACGTGGCCGAGCGGATGTCGGCGCTCAGCTACCGGATCGGTCTAGAGCTCGCCGAACTCGGCCCGCAGGGCTGGTGGCGGCTCACCGCGTCGTTCGCGATGACGGTGACCGCCGAAGCGGCGGTGGTGATGTTCGCCGACGAACAGGGCCGCGCGGTGCGGGTTTTCCCGGCCGAAGACGTGCTCGCCCTCGTCCGCGAGCACCGGCGGCTCTCGGCCCAGCGTGACGACCAGGCGTGGTGGCGTTATCTGCTCGACCTCACCGGCGACGGGCAGATGGAGATCGACTACGACTACGGCGCCGAACCGTTCCCGCCGGGCCAGCTCTTCGCGCCCGCGGCCTACCGCAGCGACCTGGAGATCTATCCGCGTGCTTCGCTGCCGGTGTGGCTGGCGGCCTATGTCGGCCACGGCGACCGCCAGCTCCGTACCCCACGGCGGGCGGCCGAACAGGAGCTGCGCGATCGTGTCCGCGGCCGGGAGCCGGTCCGCTCCGAGCCCGATCAGGAGTTCCCGCCGTATCCGCTGATCGCCCGGCGCTGGGCGGTGCTGGCCGCGGCGTTCGTCGCGGTCGGCTCGCCGCTCGGACCCCGGATCGCACCGGGAGTGTGCGTGTTCGAGGGCACCCAGCGCAGCGGATCGACCCTGGTCCGGCTGCCCGGCGAGCGCGCAGTGCTCTCCGGCGGGGTGTGGGACGCGCCCCGGTTGCGTGAGGCCTACCAGGACGGCGCCGCCATGCCCGAGCTGTATCGGGGCGCGCCGTCGTGGGTGGCCGAGCCGACGCTCAACAGCCGCTGCGCCGACGGCCTGCTGTCGTTCTGCTACTGGTGGGACGGCGGCGCCTGGTATCGCGGCGATTCGCCCACCTCCGCCGAACTGGCCCCCGCGGTGCCCGGCATCTGGACCACCGACACGGTGGCCGGCGTGATCGCCGATCTCGTCGGCACGACCGGCGACCGGCTCGCCGCCGTGACGGCGCTGGTGACCGCGGCCGAGGCGGGCGAGGTCACCCGCGCGGCGCTCACCGAGTTGTTCGGCGACGACGGAAGTTTCGACATCGACGGCGCGTTCTTCGAGCTCACCGTCGCGGGCGCGACCGGAAGGGACACCACCAGATGACCGACAGCACGGCGCTCGACGTCGACGATCCGGAATTCCACCTCGGCTCCGACGACGACCGCACCACCTACCGCGGCACCCCCTACACCGGTCAGGCGATCGAGATCGGCCCCGACGGCACCGTCGTCGGGCGGTGGTCGTTCGTCGACGGCTACGACGACGGGCTCAGCCAGGCCTGGCACGACAACGGCGCGCTCGCCTCGGAGGGGTTGATGCAGCGCGGCCTCGCCGTCGGCGAGTGGCGGGAATGGCGCCGCGACGGCACCCTGGCCACCCTCGACGTCTACGCCAGGCCCGGCTACCTGCGCCTGCGCAAACGCTGGGACGAGCACGGCGCCCTGATCGACAACCAGCTGGTGGCGGGCGCGCCCGGCGATGTCGTCGAGCTGAAGCCGCTCGGCATGTACCGCGAGATGTACGACGGTGAGCGCGACGAGCTGCCCTCCTTCACCGCCGCGCTGGCGTCCGAACCGCCCGCCGAGCACGCACGGGTGCTCGCGTATCTGCGCGCGGCGCCACGGGTGTTCGACATCATGTCCGCCGTCCCCGACCTGCTCACCGACGAGGGCTGGATTCCCGGCGGCGCCTCCCTGTGCTCGGACGGCGAGTGGATCTGGCGCGCCGACTTCATCGAGTACTACGCGGGCCACCCGCTCACCCTGCCCCCCGAATTCCTCGACCACCTGCGCGAGAACGGTTACCGCCCAACCCGATTCGATCAGGCCGACCAGAACTTCCACGCGGCGGTCGACCGGTTCCGCTGACTCCGCCAACCGATTGTCGACCCGCCGCCACCAGCGAGATCGGCACTGTACATGCGCGATTCATTTCCGCGACATTAGAATCGTTGCTACGACGAAAGAATCGATCGCGCTGGCAGGGTCTCTCGTCGCAGGGGCGCCCGTGTGGTGATGAGGAGGACGGTCGCGTATGGGTGAGACACCCAATCCGTGGAGTGGGCTGCGCAGCGAGTCGCTCAGCGGTGCACTGGAATTGCAGCCGAAGGTCATCGAAGGCCTGGTCAACGAGGCGATCGAAGTCCGGATCCGGGTGAACTCGGTGAAGGCCGAGCTGGCCAAGGTGGACAACCTCAAGGCGTTCGCCGCGGTGGTCCCGTCGGCGGCGGCGCTGGCCGACCGTTTCTCGGCCAAGGGCCGCGACCTCAAGAGCATCCTCGAGGACCACACCAAGATCCTGGACGACATGGGCGACACCTTCCTCGCGGCGGGTAAGGCCTACGGCGACAGTGACACCGGCGGCAAGGCCGATTTCGCGGCGCTGCGCGGTCGGATCAACGCCGACAAGGGCAAGACCGAGAGTCTCGGCCAGCGCCCCCAGGCCTTCGGTCGCTGTATGGACATCACCGTCCTGAAGAAGGACGGCGGCGGCGTCCCCGACAGCCTGCTCATGCCCAAGGGCCTGAAGTTCGACCCGATGATCGTCAACGCCGAGGACCCGACGCAGTTCACCTACGCGCAGTACCAGACGATCATCGCGTCGATGGCCAGCCCGGACATGTCGGTCACCGTCGCCCAGGCCGCCACCGACTGGACCTGGCTGGCTGGCAGGCTGAAGGAGAAGTTCGACGAGCTGTCGAACGCGATGATCGCCACCGAGAGCAGTTGGCGCAGCCCGGGCAACGCCGGTGGCGCCGATCGCGCCCGGCAGGCGATCACCGCCTACGGAACGGGCAACAAGGACCTCGTCGACGGCATGAAGGCCCTCGGCACGGCGCTGCAGTACGTCTCGGACTGGGTGTACGGGACCCGGACGTCGTTGCAGGCGGTGAGCGCCACCGAGGTGCCGCTCATGGTGCCGGAGTCGGTGCGCGCCTGGGAAACCCGCAAGGAGCTCACGCACCAGCAGGGCTACGCCAACGCGATGAAGAGCACCTATGTGCTGGGAGTGGACCACACCGCGGACGTGATCGCGCTGCTGCCCGATCCGATCCCGCCGACGACCGGCCAACAGCCCACCGGGAACGGCACCGGAACCGGGGCAGGGACAGGGTCCGGCGGCGGCTCCGGGTCGGGCTCCGGTGCCGGCGCCTCGGGGCTGTCGTCCGGCTTCCAGAACGGCATGTCGGCGCTGACCAGCGCCGCGCAGACCGCCGCCCAGCAGGCCGCCAGCGACGCCGCCAAGGCGGCGGCCCGCACCGCGGCCGAGCAGGCAACCAAGGCGGCCGAGGACGCGGCGAAGCAGGCGCAGTCGGCGGCGTCATCGGGACTGGAGCAGGCCGCCTCGGCGCTCACCTCCGGTATGGAGCAGGCGAGTTCGGCCGCGCAGTCGGCGCTGGATCAGGCCAGCGCCGCCGCCGCAGAGCAGAGCGCCCTGTCCTCGGTGCCAGGCCTGGCCGGGCTCAACTCCGCGCTCGAGGAACAGGCCAAGAAGATGACCTCGGCCGCCAAGAGCGGCGGTGGCGGTGGTGGCGCCGGCGGCGGTGCGGGTGGTGGCCTGCCCGGCCAGAACCTGCAGAACGCGTCGAGCCTGTTCCCCAGGGCCGCGGTCACCGCGACCGGACTGGAAGGGATGGCGAGCCGCGCGGGCATCGCGGGTGGCGCCGGGTCGCCGATGGGCGGCATGCCGATGGCACCGATGGGCGGCGCGGGCGCCGGTGCGGGCGGTCAGCAGAAGGAACACAAGCGGGCCGACTACCTCGACTCGGTCGAGCACCTCGAGGAGGCGATCGGCGCGGCGCCGATCGTGGCGAGACCGGTCATCGAGCAGTGACAGCCGTTCTGGAGTTCACCCCGGTCGAGTTCGCCGCGCTGTACGAGGAACTCAAGGAAGACGGTCTGCCGCAGCCGCTGAGCTATCGCGGTGTGCCGCAGACCTATTCCGAGAGCGTCCGGATCAAGCGGGAGGCCTGGCAGGCCCTGCGCCGCCGCGGTGGCGCCGAGCTGACCCAGCTCGTCGAGGCGCTCACCCGGCCCGACATCCGGGTGATCGCCCGCGGCGTCGACGGGCTCGACCCGGCGAACCCGAAGCGGTCGCTTCGGATCCTCGGGGTGCGCAAGGGCGACGACGCGTTCCTGGTGCGCCAGGAGCCGGGGGAGACCATGCTCGACTCGGCGGGCTTCACGGTCACCAGGCACGACGCGCTCGCGCTCGGCGACGCGGTGGCCGCGGCCTTTCCGGCGGCCGACGCGGGCAGGCGCCGCGACTTCGAGCTCGTCGACCGGATGGCGCAGGACATCGACTTCTCGTTCGGCCGTTCGCTCGTGCACGACACCGGTGACGACCCCGCCGCGGACGGCGCCGACTTCCTGCAGCAGCCCGAGGATCTGACCGGCACGATCGAGTTCGAGCAGGGGTCGTCGCGGTTCGGTCCGCGCGGCATTCTGCGCCTGTACCTGGTTTGGCGTGACGTGGTCGACGACGGCCGGTACGTGATTGTCCCCGGCACACCGGCCAGGGTGGTCCCCGCCGACCGCCGCAGGATGGTTTCGCTGATCAATATGAACATCGCCGAAATTGTCAGAGCCATCAAGGATGATCGTGCGTAGGGAGGGCAGATGGACGAGTTTCCAACCGAGTTCACCGCCGCGTCGCTGACGGGCGCGATCGAGGTGCGTACCACCGAGCGGGGTTTGCCGGTGGGTATCACCATCGCCGCCGATCAGCTGCGCGGGGATCCGGGTGCGCTGGCGGCCGAGGTGCTGCGGCTGTGCCAGAAGTCGGCCAACCGGGCCGGGCTGGCGCGGCGGAATCAGCTGGCCGAGGCGGGATTCGATCCGGGGCTGCTCGCGGCGACCGGGCTGCCGACCGAGGCCGAGGTCGCGGCGGCGGAGATCGTCGAGGAACAGGAATACGACACCGAACCGGAGAGCTGGCTGCGTTCGGTATGAGCCGGCGCGGATTCCGTAGGTAATTGGCACAGAATCGTCGACTAGGGAGGAGGTCAGGACATGGTCGAGACCATGGACGAACTCATCGCCCGCGTGCAGGGGCAGCTGTACCGGCTGCAGGATCTGAGCGAGGCGACGCAGCACATCGGGGCACAGGAGACCTCGCCCGACGGTGCCGTGACGGTGACCGTCGACGGCACCGGCGCCATGGTCGGGCTGGAGTTCTCGCCCGCCGTCGGCAAGCTGACGCCGGAGAGTTTCGAGCGCGTGCTGGTCGATACCGCGCGGGCCGCCGCCTATCGCGCCTACGGCGAACGCGCCGGGCTGATCACCGCCTTCAACGAAGCGGGCACGTGAGATTCAGCTGATCTTCACCGGTGCGATGCATAGCGCCGATTTGGAACGGGTAGATAAAGTAACGAAACACCAAGGGCTGTTTCGAGATTGGACGATGGTCATGAATCACGTTGCGGTAGTTCCCGATGCAGTTCGTGCGTACGCGGGTGCTTCGGCCACGATGGCGGCCGGGGTGGCGCAGGCCGGTGCCGTCGACCAGGCCGCGACCGTCGCCGCCGTGGTGCCGGTGTTCGGCCTGATCGGGCAGGAATTCCTGCTGTCGTTCGCCTACGCCCAGGCCAACCACCTGACCTCGGTGGCAGAGCTGGCTGCCGTCCACGCGGGCACCGCGCTCACCGCGGCGCAGGCGGCGACGACCTATGAGGGCGCCGACACGGCGGGCAAGCTCGGCATCGCCTCGGTGATCAAGTAGCCATGACGTTTTCCGGGGGAGCGCCGTCCGGTGGCGTAGCGCTGGATCCGACCGTGCTGGAACTGCTGCGCGGCAGCGCCATGGCGCCCCTGCTCGACCAGCCGGTGAGCCAGGCGCTGAGCTCGATGGGCCTGCCGCAGCTTCCGCAGCTGCCGCAGTTCGTGCAGCTGCCCGAGATGCCGCCGCTGCCCGCGATCGATCTGACCGCGCTGATGCAGCCACTCACCCAGCTCGCGTCCGCGTTCGGCACCGGCCAGCTCGGCGGCACCGGCACCGGCACCGGCGCCGACCCGACCGAGATGCTGTCCAACGTCAGCTCGGTGCTGAGCACCGTGATGTCGCTCGGTTCCACGGCGCTGCAGACGGTGATGTCGCTGTGGCAGAGCGCCGCGGCCTCCGAGGCGACGACGAAGGCGACGGCGGCCCAGGCCGACGGCGCCAAGCTGGCGGCGCAGAGCACCCAGGAGAAGACGGTGCTGGCCGGCGCGGCGGGCAATGTCGCGGTGGGCGCGGCCAAGCTGGGCGCGGTCATCGCCCGTTATTCGGCCACGGTCGCGCTCGCCCCGCTCTACGCGATGACCCCGGTCGGCCAGGGTGTGCTGGTCGCTGCGACGATCGAGGCGATGACCGAGGCGCTGGCTATCACCGCCGAGACCAAGGTCGAGCTGGTCAGCCGCAGCGCGGAGATGACGACCGCGGGCGAGAAGGTCCCGGTGACCAACGCCCCGACCGGCGTCGACTCGTCGTCGGAGTCGCTGTCCCAGCTGATGAGCATGATCACGCCGCTGATCAGCACCGCCACCACGGCGGCCTCCTCGCTCGGTTCACTGGCCGAGCAGGTGACGTCGCTGTCCGCGACGAACACCACCGGCACGACGACCACCGACACCGCGACCACCGGCGAGGCCATCTCGGCGGAGGACGCGGCGGCCGCCGCTGGCCTCGGTGGCGGCGGTGGCATGGGCGCGATCGGCGGGGTCGGTGCTGCCGCCGCCGCGGCGACGCCGCTGAGCCCCTGGCAGGGCGGTAAAGGCAGCGGCATGTCCACCGTCGGGCTCGGCGGAATGGCGAGCGCCGCACCGGCGACCGGGAGCACGGCGAGCACCGCGACGAGCTCATCCGCACCCGGCTACATGCCGATGGGCGCGGGCGGCGCCGGCGCGCCGATGGCCAGGGCCGTCGACGGTGGCGGCAGCGAGGCAGTGCACACCCAACTGGTCACCGGCCACCACGGCGACGAGGTCGTCGGCCAGATCGACGGGGTGTCGATGCCGGTCGTCGGCGGCGCCGAGCCGGTGACCACCGAGGCACCGCCCGACAAGGAACTCACACTGTGACGCGGGTACGACCACGACAGGAGTGGCAATGAGCAACACCTTCGAATTCGATTCGGCCGCAGCGGCCAAGGCCGCCTCGGCGCTGGACGCCATCGTCGATCGGCTCTCCACCGAGCTGACCGCTGTCGCGCCAGCGCTGCACGTCGCGCCCGCGGGCACCGACGAGGTGTCGAACAGGGCGGCGATCACGGCGAACGGCGTCGCCGACGACTACCTGACCGGTGCCGAGTCGGGCGCGCGCGAGATGAGCAAGCTCGCCGCGACCCTGCGCGCGCAGGTCACCGAGTTCGATCGGATGGAGACCGACAACACGAGCGGTCTCTCCGCCTGATGATCGAACCGCCGCAGCCCGGGTTCACCGGTGTGGTGTGGGAGGCACGCGAGCCGGAACGGCTGGCCACCGAACTCACCACCGGTCCCGGACCGATGCCGATGGCCGACGCGGCCGCCGCCTGGACGCGGCTCGCCGCGGCCTTCGGCGCGGCCGTGCTCGACTACGAGCAGGTGCTGCAGACACTGCGTGGGTCCTGGCGGTCCGGCCGCAGTGACGAAGTGTGGGAACGTATCTCGACCCTGCGCGACTGGCTGTTCGAGACGGCGGCCGCCGCCACGGCCAACGCCGCCAGGATGCAGGCGCAGGTGCTTGCCTACGAGGTCGCTGCTCGCGCCATGCCCAATTCGGGTGATATCGCGGCGATCACCGCCGCGCAGAAGGCGCTGGAACAGGTCGGCGCCATGCTCGGTGCGCCGATCAAGGCCATCGCGGCGGAGACCGATGCCGAGGCCGATGTCGCCAAGGCCGTCGCGTCCCGGGTGATGCGCAGTTACGAGGCCGCCACCGAGCCACTGGCGAACCCGTGGCTGCACGTGCCGCCCCCGCCGATCGTGCCCGAGGCGGCGCTGCTGGCGGAGGAGTCCGGAACCAAGTCCACCTCGGCGCCCGGCGCACCCGTCGTGCCCGGCATGGGCATGATGGGCGGGTTCGCCGGGATGCCGGTGCTGCCCGCCCCGGTGCAGACTGCTTATCGCGCACCGGTGTTCGTCCAGTCCGGTACCGCGGTCGCGCCGACCGCGCAGCCCGCTGCGGTCGCCGCGGCCACCACCGGTCACGCGGCGCCCGTCGTGCCCGGCGCGATGGCGCCGACGGCGGGCGCGCAGGACGCGGCCCGCTTCCCGCGCGCAGGCCTGGCCTTCGAGGAATCCGATCAGCTGGTGGCCGAAGGCGAGATCCAGGCCGCGCCCGCGGTTCTCGGCGTCGCCGAGCGTCCGGCACCGCAGCAGAGCACGACCCAGACGGGTGGTGGTGCCGCGTGACGACACTGACCAACGACTCCCTGCTCGCGGTCGCCGAGCGGCTCGGTGTGCAGACTCTGCCGCTGGTGCTCGGCGTCGGCCCGCGACAGGACACCTTCGAGGCCTGGCAGGCCGCGCGCGACGGCGCCGTGGCCGAGCTCACGGCCCGCGGCGTCTTCGACGGGTACGGCGATGTCGAGCCCGGACTGGCCGACGCGCTGTTCACCCTCACCATGCCCGAGGCGGAACTGGCCGCGCGCAGCTACCGCGCCGACGAGCAGGTCCGGATCTGCCTGGCGCGCCGCGGCACTCAGCACGCCGTCGCGACCAGGTCCGGCGCCACCTTCGAGCTCGCCACCCCCGGTATCGACGGCTCCGACCGGGAACTGACCCGGCTGCTGCTCACCGCGCTGCCCGCCTGTCCGCAGGCGGAGATCGGCACGGTCAGCGTCGCGGCCGACGACCTCGCCCGCCGGCTAGACGGCGCGACGACAACCAGCGACTACGTGGACGCGATGTACGCGCTCGGGATCGACGCGCACGAAGCGACAGTGCTCGGTGCGGCCTTCGGCTCCTGCCACGGCTACACCGAGATCACCGCCTCCGTCCACCACGACGGGCTGACCACCCGAGCCCCTGGCGCGGTCGCGGTGTACGACACCGCGCGCGGCCGGATCGTCGTCGCGCCGATGACGGCGCCCGACGGGCAGGTGTGGTCCACCATCACGCCGGGCACCGACCACCGCCTCACCCAGGCGATCGGTGCGCTCCTCGAGGGGCTTCCCGGTGGGAGGTGGCAGCCGTAGCAGCCATCTTCCGTGTCACCCATCAAGAAGGAAAGGTTCGACAATGCCCCCTCAGGGATCAGTTGGTGTAGAAGCCGGTGGCGTAGATAACGTCGTCTCCGCGCTCGAGGAGTCGATCAGCAACCTGCGTCGCTCGATCAACGAAATCGATGGTGCCGCTCAGGCTGTCGTGCGCGGCTGGAAGGGCGACGCGCATGACGAGTTCGTGAAGGTCGCCGAAGCCTGGCACAAGGAGTCCATCGATCTGAACGCGAAGTTCGACCGCTTCAACGAGGCCATCAACACGGGCAAGACCACCATCGTCAACATGGACCAGGGCGGCCTGTCCGGCGGCGGCGCGACCTCCTCCGCCCCGGTCACGACCCTCGGCGTCTGATCGTCTCGCCACGATCACAATCGCATTCGCAACGACAAGGAATTAGAGCATGACCATTCTTTATGATCCTGCGGCGATGAACGAGCTGTTCAGCGACCTGCAGACCTACGGCGGCAAGATGCAGGGCGAGATCTCCGAGCTGCAGTCGGCCGCAACCAACTTCCGCGCCGCCCTGCAGGGTGACAACGCCCACCAGAACTTCGACGCTGCGCACAAGAGCGTGACCGGCGAGCTGTCCGACACCCTCGACCGGCTCGACAAGCTGGCCGCGCAGGTGGAATCGGCGCTCAACCGCGCCCTCGAGGCCGACGGCAAGGTCGGCGACGGTTTCGCCGACTTCTGAAATCGTCGAATTCGCCGAAGGCCGATCGGAATTCGCTTCCGGTCGGCCTTCGGCGTCTCTGCTCAGCGAGCGGCGAGTGATTCGCCGATGTAGTGCATCTCGTCGGGCGTGGTCACCATCGTCACGGTCGCGCTGCCGGTGCTGGTACGCACGGTGATCCGGTTGGGCGCGTACGGGTCCTGCACCAGCGTGACATCGGGTTCCACCGCGTCGGCCTCGCGTTCGGCGGTGCGGACCTCGACGATCGTCGCGCCACCGAGGTGTGCCGTCGGCGCGATGCCGTCGTAGACCAGCACGGTGGTGGTCGGGTACGGCGCGGCGGGTACCGGCGGCGGTCCCGGCTGCGGCTGCGGTGTCGCGCCCGCCGCGCGCGGCGCGATCGAGAGCAGCTGCGGGGTGGCCAGATTCGCCACCATCGAGTGCCAGGCCTGCGGCCGCGTGGTGTGCACGACCGCGTGCGCGCCGAGCGCGGTGGCCCGCAGCACCACCTGCTGGGCCAGATCGAGATTGCCGATCACGTCCACGTGGCGGGTGCCCGCGCCGATCAGCGGCACCGCGATGCCCTGCCCCTGTTCGTCGGCGCCGATCAGCTGGCCACAGCCGGTGGTCGGGACGGCGATATCGGTGAGCGCGATGAGGGTGCCGCGGTAGCCGTCGCGGCCGCCGAGATCGTCGGCGGCACCGATCGGCAGGGTGTCGAGCAGGATGCGCCGCTGGCTGCCGGGAAGTTCGCGCAACCCGGGCAGCGGCATTTCATCGAGCGGCACCGCGGTGTCGAACCGGACGACGGCGTTGAGCACGACCGTGCCCACCTTGTCGTCGCGGCGGGCGGTGCGCCGGGCGCCGGGGTGCAGACGCATCGTCACCGTGGTCGACAGGCTCGGAGTCGCCCAGATGTCGGCGAGACCGTTGGTGCCGATCATCGGTGCGGTCAGCTGGTAGTGGGTGAGATGGCGGTGCTCGGTCGACAGGCCGTAGGCGGTCTCGGTGAGCTCGAGTGGGTCGAAGCCGTGGGTGAGCTGGCGGACCGCCGCGTTCAGCTCGGTGGCGGTGAGCACTGCGGCGTCGATGCCGTGCGTGGCCAGCCGGTTGGCGACCCGGCGGGTCGCGATGATCATCGTGCGCAGCGCGCCCTCGGCGCCGCCGCCGCGCTTGTCGACGGCGGTGGCGTTGGCGACCGGATCCAGCCGCAGCACCAGCCAGCAGGTGCGGTGCGCGATCGCGGGCAGCGGACCGAGGATGCGGTCGTAGAGGTGCGCGGCGGCGCCGGTGCCCGCGGTGCGCGCCCCGGTGGCGATCACGTCGATGCCGACCAGCTGGACATCGAATTGGTCAAGGCAGCGGGCGATCTCGGTGAGCGGAAGCAGCTGGTCGGCACTCAGCGAGCCGCGGCGCAGCAGGGTGAGGGTATCCGGCGGCGGGTCGATCCGCAGCATGGTCAGCAGCAGATCGCCGTCCCAGCGCACGCCGCAGCCGCCGCCCTCGGCCAGCGGCACGTCGAAGGCGGGCGCCCGGTCGAGGGTGTCGGCGCGGCCGCGCAGCCTGCGCGCGAGCCAGCCGCCGAACCGGACGGCAGGCGTGCGCCTGCGGATCGGCATCAGCCCGATCAGCAGCACCGCCGCCGCGCCACCGCACGCACCTGGCACCGAATTCGTGGTGGCCAGCACCACCCAGGCCACGATCGCGGCGAGGACAGCGACGGGCACGCAGGCCCGCAGCGGAAAGATGCGGAACAGCCAGAATTCCGGATCACGCAAGGTGTCGTAAACATTGTCGCCACCGGTTTCCCGGGCGTTCATCCCATTGTTCAAAATCGTTGTCCCTGGCTGGCATACGTCGAATCATGGTGAAGTCGATTTCCGGAATTACGGTACCGTGTCGAACGAGAACGTGATCATCGCAGCAATGGAGAGCGTGTGCCGGCACAGCTGACAACCAAGGCCCAGGTCAACGGTTATCGGTTTCTGCTACGCAGACTCGACCACGCGCTGATCCGGCGGGACGTGCGGATGCTGCACGACCCCATGCGCTCACAGAGCCGGTCGCTGATGGTGGGCGCGGTCCTCGGGCTGATCATCGTCGCGGGTGCCGCGATCCTGGGATTTCTGAAGCCGCAGGGCGCGATCGGTGATTCGCTGATCGTCACCGGGAAACAGAGCGGCGCGATGTATGTCGTGGTGCAGAGCAAGGACGGCGGGAAAACGCTGCACCCCGTGCTCAATCTGGCCTCGGCCCGGCTGATCGCGGGCGCGGCCGAATCGCCGAACGCGGTCAAGGACGACAAGCTGGGTTCGCTGCCGCGCGGCCCGCTGCTCGGCATCCCCGGCGCACCCGCCGCGCTGCCCGGCTCGGACCAGGGCGCGAGCTCGGACTGGACGCTGTGCGAGACCACCCAGCTCTCGGCCACCGGCGGCGCATCCGGGGCCACCGGTGGCCTCACCACCACGATCGTCGGCAAGCCCGCCCTCGGCGAGCGGATCGGCGCGGCCGAGCCCGACGACGCGCTGCTGGTCCGCCGCGGGGACAAGGCCTACCTGGTGTATCGGGGCAGCCGGGCCGAAGTGGACCTCACCGATTCGGTGGTGACCCGCACGCTCGGCCTGACCGGCCAGAAGCCGCGCCCGATGGGCACCGGTTTCCTCGGCGCCACTACCGAGAACCATCCGCTGGCGGTCCCCGCGATCGCGCAGGCCGGTTCGCCTGGCCCGGCCAAGCTGTCGAATGTGCCAGTGGGCGGCATCATCTCGGTGCCGGGGCCGGATCGCGAGGAGTCGCTGTACGTGGTGCTGGCCGAGGGCGTGCAGCCGGTGTCCGAGTTCACCGCGCAGCTGCTGCGCAACGCCGACTCGCACGGTATGCGCGAGATCGCCGTCGTCGCGCCGGACGCGCTCGACCGGGTGCCCGTGGTGCACAGCCTGCCGGTCGACGACTTCCCCGAGCGCAAGCCGCGCGTGCTCGCCGCCGATGACGCGCCGGTGGCCTGCATCAGCTGGTCGAAGAATCCGGGTGCCGCGCTGGCGCCGGGCAAGTCGGTGGACGGTCCGGGGGAGCGGGCCGTTGTTTCGCTGCTGACCGGAACCAAATTGCCGCTGGCCGATTCGGCCAAACCGGTGGTGCTCTCGACCGCCGACGGCACCGGCGACCGGGTGGACGCGGTGTACTTGCCGCCGAGTTCCGGTGAGTACGTGCAGGTCACGGGCACCGAGCCGGGCAGCCCGCGCCGCGAGTCGCTGTTCTACGTGGCCGACAACGGTGTTCGCTACGGTGTGCCGGACGTCGCCACCGCGGCCGTTCTCGGCCTGGGTGACAAGCCCCGGCTGGCGCCCTGGTCGGTCGTTGGTCAGCTGGTGCCGGGCCCGACGCTGTCGGCCAAGGACGCGCTCACCAGCTTCGATTCGCTGCCGCCCGCGAAATAATTACCGGCGGTAAGCGATCCGGACGGACCGCCCACCGCGACCGGTCAGCTGGGCTGACGCCCGACGTTCAGGGTGGCGATGATGCCGGTCAGCGCGGTCCGCATATCGGATTCCTCGATCCGCATCAGCACATCGTCGTCGACCTCGGACAGATCGACCTCGGTGTCGTTGGCCAGCCGGTACTCTCGCTCCTCCTCGGCCGCCTCGATGACATTGCGGATGAAGCGGCCGTTGCCCGCGAGGTCGACGCCGCGCCGCGGCTGCCCGCTCTGATCGGTGCTCTCCAGGTCGTAGAGGAACGTGCACGACTCGACGAGTGCCGCCAGGGCCGCCTCGGACAGCTGGGAATCGCGGCTGCCCGCGATGATCTCGCCGATCTGGCCGAGCTCCGCGGGGGTGTAGGACGGGAACTGCAGCCGCTTCGAGAAGCGGGACGCCAGACCGTCGTTGGCGGTGAGCAGCCGGTCGATCTCGCCGTCGTAGCCCGCGATGATGACGACCAGCCGGTCGCGGTCGTTCTCCATCCTGGCCAGCAGGGTGTCGACGGCCTCGCGACCGAACGCGTCACCGCCGGACAGGCCGGTCTGGATCAAGGTGTAGGCCTCGTCGATGAACAGCACGCCGTCCATGGCGCTGTCGATCAGCTTCTCGGACTTGATCGCGGTGCCACCGAGGTTCTGGCTGACGAAGTCGACACGCTTGGCCTCGATCACCTTGTCGGTCTTGAGCAGGCCGACACCGCAGTAGATCTTGGCGACTACCCGCGCGATGGTGGTCTTACCGGTTCCGGGCGGACCGGTGAAAGCCAGGTGCTGGCCGCGGGATTGGCTCGACAGGCCCTTCTCGGCCCGGATCTTGGCCAGCTGCGCGGAGGATTGCAGTTTGGCGACCTGCGTCTTCACCGAGGCAAGGCCGACCTGCTTGTCGAGTTCGGCCTTTGCCTGCGCGAGCACGCTTTTGGCGCGGTCCTCGGCGTCGGCCTGGTTCATCTGCGCCAGCGTGGGGGCCGAGGCAGGGTCCCACTTGTTCGTCCTGGCGTCGATGGACTCGCGGCTGGTGACCACGATCCGGAAGGTGCGGTCGCGCATCGCCGTTGTGTTGGCGGCGAAGTCGGGCAGCTGCGAGTACACCTGCTCGAACAGCGCCTGTGCCTCGGTCTCGTTGCCCGCTTCGCGCAGGCACAGGCCGCGGTTGTACATCGCGGTGAAGCGCGCGGACGGAATCGGGCCCGCCTCGGCGGCTTCCATCCGGCGGATCGCCTCGCCGAACAATCCGAGCTGCGCGCAGGCGGTGCCGACCATCACGTGCGCGCCGGTGGCCAGATAGGGGTCTTTCCACTCGGCCGACCCGGCGAGCACGGTCATCACGTCCGACCAGCGCTGGGTGTTGTAGTGCAGGACACCGCGCACATAGGTGCAGATGCGGTCGTCGATCTGCTTGTCCGGGTCGTCGGGGCGACCGCGCCGCAATTCGGCCAGCTCGTCGAGGATCTTCTCGGCCTGGTCGTAGTCCTGGTCGGCGATCAGCTGGGCGGCCCAGGCCAGCCAGATCTCGGTGAGCGCGGCCAGCGGGTAGTCGATGTAGAGGCCCGGCAGGAACCGGCCCGCCATCGCGCGCGGCGCCAGGCCCAGCCTGCGCTGTTCACGGCCGAGCGAGTCAAGGCTGGTGCGGTGCAGGTTGAACAGCACCTCCTTGGTTACCTCGCCGGCCGCGGCGCGGCCGAGCCAGGCGTCACACATGGAGGGGTCCCATTCGGTGGCGCGCTGGAAGGCTAGTTTGGCGTATTCGTTGTCGCGCGCGGACTCCTGACCATCGATGGACAGGCCGAGCGACAGTACACCTGCGTCGAAGGCACGCTGGGCTTGGCGAATGTCTGGCATGTGGTGTCGGACCCCGAAATCTTCGTCTGGTGTATGCATTACGTTCAACCCGGCGACCGAAGCTGCGATCGCGCCGACTTGCCCTGTCCGTTAGATTAGGTAACGCTGCCGGGTGGTCGCAACGGAAGTAGTCAGCTACGACTGAGAGTTCATCACTGGTGTCGACGTTGTTAGGCAATGAGCCCGAACTATGCCGGGTTTCGGTGATCGGGGGTGACACGCAGCTCGACATCGGACTGCCTGCCACGGTGCCGATCGCGGGATTCATCGGCGATCTGGTGGCCCTGATCCGTTCCCGGGATCCGCGCCTGCCGGAGGGCGACGAGGAAGCGGCGCCGGTGCGCGCCCAGCACTGGACCCTCGCCCGGCTCGGGCAGGACCCGCTGGCACCCAGCCGCACCCTCACCGAGGCAGAGGTCTACGACGGCGAGCTGCTGGTACTCAGCCCGGTGACGCGCAAGGAATCGCCGGCACTGTTCGACGACGTGATCGATGCCGTATCCCGGCTCACCGCAGGCGAATTCCGCAGCTGGTCGGGTGCGGCAGCGCGCTGGACCGGCCTGGTGCTTGCCACCGTCGCCATCCTCGCCGCGCTCGCGCTGCTGGTGGACACCAGGGCCGACAGCGATCCGCTGGCCCCTGCCTTCGCGCTGCTCGGCACTGGCATCGTTGCCTCCGCCGCCGCGGGCATCGCGGCAAGGAAGTACCTCGACCCGGTGACCGGCAACTGGCTGTCCCTCGACGCGTTGCTGTTGCTGTTCGGCGGTGGCGCGCTGCTGGTACCCGGCGGGCTCGGCGCGCCGCACGTGCTGCTCGGCAGCATCGTGGTGCTGGTGGCCGCGATCGCCGGATACCGGGTGACCGGCACCGGCGCGGGCCTGTTCGCCGCCGCGATCACGATGAGCGTGATCGCGGCCGTCTCGGCCACGGTGTACCTGCTCTGGCATCCCGGCCTGCCGAAACTGTTCGCCGGCGTGCTGATCGCCGCCATCGTGCTGCTGTCCTCGGTGCCGCGGCTGGCCGCGGTGGCCGCCCGTCTGCCCATTCCGCCGGTACCGACCGCGGGCGGCGCGATCGACCCCGCCGACCACGAACAGCGCCCGACCATCGAGGGCATCGGCGCCATCGGCGCGATCGCGCTGCCGTCGGCCGCGGGTCTCGGCGAGCGGGCGCGGGTGGCCAATCAGATCCAGACAGGCCTGGTCGTCGCCTGCGCGGTGACGGCGGGCATCGGCGCCTTCGGCGCCGCCGATCCGTTCGGACCGGTGCACTCGGGCGGGGTCGCGCTGGCGGTGATCACCGCGATCATCCTGTGCCTGCGCGGGCGCTCCTACGCCGATCTCGGCCAGGCGGCGACCCTGATCGCGGGCGGCGCGCTGATCCTGCTCACCGTGGTGAGCGGCCTCGGTCTCGGCCACGACTCCCTCGAATTCGGCGCGGTGGCAATCCTGTTGGTCACCGCGCTCGGCGTGGTCGGCTTCGGGGTGATCGGGCCGCACAGCGAGGTGACGCCGGTGACGCGGCGGATGATCGAGATCTTCGAATACCTGCTCATCATCGCGCTGATCCCACTGGCCCTGTGGGTCATGGACGTGTACTCGACCGCGCGCAACATATGACCCGGACACCCCGGTGGCGCGCGGCGGTCCGCGTGAGCTGTGCCGCGGCGATCGTCGCCGCGGTGGCGGGCGTGCCAGCGCCCGCCGCCGCGATCGCGCCACCCACGATCGATCCCGGCGCGCTCGACGCCGCGGTGATCCTCAGCGGCAGGCCCGCACCCCTGGAACCGACCGAACAGCGTGAGCTGTGCGCCGAACCGGTGCTGCGCGGGTCGCCGCCGAGCGAGCCGCCGATCGCCCAGCAGGTGCTCGACCTGCCGTCCGCCTGGCAGTTCAGCCGCGGTGCGGGCCAGAAGGTCGCCGTCATCGATACCGGCGTCAACCGGCATCCGCGGCTGCCTGCCCTGCAGGCGGGCGGTGACTACGTCAGCGACACCGACGGCACCGTCGACTGCGACGGGCACGGAACCCTGGTCGCCGGCATCATCGCCGCGCGCCCGTCGCCCGACGACGCCTTCGCCGGCGTCGCGCCGGACGCGGAGATCCTCACGATCCGCCAGCTCAGCCTCGCCTACGAACCCAAGGACCGGAAGGGCGCGCCCAAGCCGCCCGGCGAGCTGCGCAGCGACGGCTACGGCAGCGTGCTGAGCCTGGCCGGGGCCGTCGTCCGCGCGGTCGACATGGGCGCCACCGTCATCAACATCTCCGAAGTCGCCTGCACCTCGGCCGGTTCCGACACCGCCGACAGCTCGCTCGGCGCCGCGGTGAAATACGCCTACGACCGCAATGTCGTCGTGGTCGCCGCGGCGGGCAATGTGGAGACCGGCGGCGCCTGCGAGAACCAGAACCAGGGTTCGGGCTGGAGCGCGGTGACGACCATTCCGACCCCGGCGTGGTTCACCCCGTACGTACTGTCGGTGGCCTCGGTGGACGCCGACGGCGCGCCCTCGGCGCTGTCGCTGCGCGGGCCGTGGGTCGGCGCCGCCGCGATCGGGCGCAATATCGTCTCGCTCGACAGCAAGCCGGGCGGCACCGGCCTGGTCGACGGCGTGCAGACCGCGCAGGGTGTGCAGCCCGTCGACGGAACCAGTTTCGCCGCACCGTATGTCGCCGGCCTGGCCGCCCTGGTGCGGGCCAAGTTCCCCGACCTGACCGCGCAGCAGGTGATCGAGCGGATCACCCGCACCGCGCACGCGCCGGGGCGCGGCCGCGACGACGCGATCGGCGCCGGGCTCATCGACCCACTGGCCGCGCTGACCGCGCCGCTGCCCACCGAACCGGTGAGCACGGGCGCCGACCGCGGACACGCGGTCGCGGCACCGGTCACACCGCAACCACCGGATCCACGCCCGCGCCTGGTCGCGATCGGCGGCTCGCTGGCACTGCTCACCGTGCTCGGTGTCGGTGCGGCACTGGCCTTCCCGTTCCGCACGCGGCGACCCGACCTGAATTCGGAATTCGAGTAGAGGGCAACAATGGCTACCGAAGGTTTCGTCCGACGCCCCAGGATCGCGCCGCCGCGCGCGCCCGGTGGCGAAGTCGCGCTCACCCCGCCGCCGGAGATCCAGCGTGCGATCCCCGCGCCGCTGATGATGAAGCTGATGCCGGTCATCATGGTGGTCGCGGTCGTCGGCATGATCGCGATGATGGCGTCGATGGGCCGCAGCCTGCTGTCGAACCCGATGTCGATGATGTTCCCGATGATGATGCTCATGTCGATGGTCGGCATGATGGCCGGCATGCGCGGCGGCGGGCCCAAGCGCGCGGTGGAGCTCAACGAGGAACGTAAGGACTACTTCCGCTACTTGGACCAGGTGCGCAAGGACGTGCGCAACACCGGCTCCAAGCAGCTGGAGACGCTCGGCTGGAGCCATCCGGAACCCGCCGACCTGGCCTCGCTCATCGGCAGCAGGCGGATGTGGGAGCGCCGTCCCAGCGACCCCGACTTCGGGCATGTGCGGGTCGGCGTAGGCAGTCACCGGCTCGCGACCAAACTGGCCAGGCCGGAGACCGGTCCGCTCGAGGACCTCGAGCCGGTCTCCACGGTCGCGCTGCGCCGGTTCGTGCGCACCCATTCGGTCGTGCACGAACTGCCGACCGCGGTGTCGTTGCGCGCGTTCCCCGCGATCAACATCGGCGGACCCGACGACGAATCCCGCGAACTGGTTCGCGGCATGCTGATGGAGCTCACCACCTTCCACGGCCCCGATCATCTCGCGATCGCCATCGTCTGCGCCGACCCCGACGTCAACTGGGCGTGGGCGAAATGGCTGCCGCACGTGCAGCATCCGACCCAGCGCGACGGACTCGGCTCGGCCCGGATGATGTACACCTCGCTCGGCGAGCTCGAATCGGCCCTGCAGGCCGAGCTGCTCGAGCGCGGCCGCTTCATGCGCAATCCACAGCCGACCCAGGGCCGCCTGCACCTGGTCGTCGTCATCGACGACGGCTACATCAGCGGCAACGAACGCATCATCAGCGAGTCCGGTCTCGACTCGGTGACCGTCCTCGACCTCACCGCGCCCGAGAACGGCCTTGCGGCCCGGCGCGGACTGCAACTGGTCGTCGGCGACGGCGCGGTGTCGGCGCGCAGCGCGGCCGGGGTGGAGCGGTTCGCCACCGCCGACGTGGTCAGCGCCGCCGAGGCCGAATCCTTCGCCCGCAACCTGGCCAGATACCGGCTCGCGACCGCGGCCCAGATCGTCAGCCTGGGGGAGGGCACCACCGCCGACCCCGGCCTGATGGCCCTGCTGCGCATCCCCGACGCCGCCCAGATCGACCCGGCCAGGGTGTGGCGGCCACGCACCGCCCGCGAACGGCTGCGGGTGCCGATCGGCATCACCCCCGACGGCACCCCCGTCGAGATCGACATCAAGGAATCGGCCGAGAACGGCATGGGCCCGCACGGTCTGTGCATCGGCGCCACCGGTTCCGGCAAGTCGGAATTCCTGCGCACGCTGGTGCTCTCGATGGTGACGACCCATTCACCCGACGCGCTGAACCTGGTGCTCGTCGACTTCAAGGGTGGCGCGACCTTCCTCGGCCTCGACTCGCTGCCGCACGTCGCGGCGGTGATCACCAACCTGGAAGAGGAGCTGTCGCTCGTCGACCGCATGAAGGACGCGCTGGCCGGTGAGATGAACCGCCGCCAGGAACTGCTGCGTTCGGCGGGCAACTACGCCAATGTCACCGACTACGAGAAGGCAAGGGCCGCAGGCATTCCGCTCGATCCGCTGCCCGCGCTGTTCGTGGTGGTCGACGAGTTCTCCGAGCTGCTCTCGCAGAAGCCCGATTTCGCCGAGCTGTTCGTGATGATCGGCCGCCTCGGCCGCTCGCTGCACGTGCACCTGCTGCTCGCCTCACAGCGACTGGAGGAGAACAAGCTGCGCGGCCTGGAGTCGCACCTGTCCTACCGGATCGGCCTGCGGACCTTCTCCGCCAACGAATCCCGCGCCGTGCTCGGCATCACCGATGCCTACCACCTGCCCAGCGTCCCCGGCGCCGGCTACCTGAAGAGCGACGCGTCCGAACCGCTGCGCTTCAACGCCAGCTATGTCTCCGGCCCCTACGTCGCGCCCGCGGGCACGGCCACCGGTGACGACGGCGCGCCGGTGGCGGGCCAGCGTCCGGTCGTTTTCACCGCGGCACCGGTCGAGATCGCCGAGCTGGAAGCGGTCGAGAGCGAGGACTCCCCGCTGCGCGGCCTCCCTGAGCTGCCGCCTCCGCCCCCGTCGGGACATGGTGCGGAGGAAGGAATTCCGGACTCGCTGCTAGACGTGGTGGTCAAGCGGCTCAACGGCCACGGCAGGCCCGCGCACGAGGTGTGGCTGCCGCCGCTGGACGAATCGCCGACCGCCGACATGCTGCTGCCCGACCCGGACTGGCGCTCGCCGGTGAACCGGCACGGTCAGCTGTGGATGCCGATCGGTGTCATCGACAAGCCGTACGAGCAGCGGCGCGACGTGCTCACCATCAATCTGGCAGGCGCGCAGGGCAATGTGGCCGTCGTCGGTGGTCCGCAGTCGGGCAAGTCGACGACGCTGCGCACCATCATCATGGCCGCCGCCGCGACCCACACCCCCGAACAGGTGCAGTTCTACTGCCTCGACTTCGGTGGCGGCAGCATGGCCGGTCTCGTCGGCGTCCCGCACGTGGGCTCGGTGGCGGGCCGCCTCGACGGCGACCGGGTGCGGCGCACCATCGCCGAGCTGACCAGCCTGATGCGCCAGCGCGAGGAACGCTTCGCCGAACTCGGCATCGAATCGATGGCCGAGTTCCGCAGGCGCAAGTTCTCCGCGCTGGAGGCCAGGCAGATCAACGGCACCACCGCGGCGCCCGGCGATCCGCTGGCGGCCGACCTGTTCGGCGACGTCTTCCTGGTGATCGACGGCTGGGCCGCCGTCCGCGAGGAATTCGATCTGCTCGAAGGACAGATCAACGCCATTGCCGGCCAGGGTCTTTCGTTCGGTATCCACGTGATGCTCGGCGCCTCGCGCTGGGCCGAGATCAGGCCGGTGATCAAGGACCAGATCGGCACCAGGATCGAGCTGCGGCTCGGCGACCCCAGCGATTCGGAGATGGGCCGCCGGATCGCCCACCAGGTTCCGCTCGGCCGACCGGGCCGCGGTCTCACCGCCGAGCACCTGCACATGCTGATCGCCTTGCCGCGCCTCGACTCCGATTCCGATCCGAGCACGGTCGCCGACGGTGTCACCCGGGCACGCGAGGGACTCACCGCGCTGTACCCGGGCCGCCGCGCCCCCGAGGTGCGGATGCTGCCGCTGAGCTTCCCGCGCGAACAGCTGATGGCCACCGCAAGCGCGCAAGGCGTCGAGCTCACCCCCACCCGCATCGTCGTCGGCCTCGGCGAGTCCGAATTGCAGCCGCTGGTCCTGGATTTCGGGGTCGAGCCGCACTTCATGGCCTTCGCCGACGTGGAATGCGGCAAGACGACGCTGCTGCGCAACATCGTCATGGGCATCGCCGAGCAGTCGAACGCCGAGCAGGCCAGGGTGATCATGATCGACTACCGGCGCACCATGCTCGGTGTGCTGGAGGGCGCCCAGCTGGCCGGGTACTCGACATCCTCGCAGACCTGCGGCGCGATGATCTCCGAGGTCGCCACCTACCTGTCCAAGCGGATCCCGGGCGCCGACATCACCCAGCAGCAGTTGCGGGACCGCAGTTGGTGGTCCGGGCCCGAGATCTATGTCATCGTCGACGACTACGACATGGTCGCCACCGGCTCGATCAACCCGTTCGCCCCGCTGCTGGAGTACCTGCCGCAGGCCCGCGACATCGGCCTGCACCTGGTGGTCACCCGGCGCATGGGTGGCGTCTCGCGCGCCCTCTACGACCCGATTCTCGGCGCGATGAAAAACCTCTCGGTGCAGACGCTGATCATGAGCGGCTCGCGCGACGAGGGCAAGCTCATCGGCGAGGTCCGCCCGAGCAAGATGCCACCCGGCCGCGGCACCCTGGTGTCGCGCAGCCAGGGCATCGAGATGGTCCACATCGCCGATCTGCCGCAGTTGTGAGCGTCAATCCAGCATCGAGGCCGCCGAGAACGGACGCGCGACGCTGGTGATCCGGCTCGGATGCGGTGGGCACGGGCTCGTGCGGCGCTCGAACAGCGCGCGCGAAGGGCCGGTGGCCGCCGGGCCCGCGATGCGGGTCATGGTGAAGCCGGCCCGGCGGTAGTAGTCGTGCAGTTCGGTGTTGGTGGTCCAGGCATCGAGCCGGACCCAGGGGCGCTGCTCGTATTCGGCCAGGTGGGCGGCGTGGGTGAGCATGTGGTGGCCGACCTGTCTGCCCGCGAAGCGCAGGTCGACGATCATGAAGTGCACGACCACGGCCTCGGCCAGCTCCCACGGCGACCACAGGCCGGGATCGGCACGGTGGTTGACGGTGATCGTCCCCGCCGGTTCACCGTCGATCTCGGCGATCCATGTTTCACCAGCGTCCAATGCCCGGCCGACCGCACCGGCGAAGATCTCGATCGGGCGACCCCGGCCCGCGACCGTCCATTGGTCGGAGCCGCGCGCGGTCAGCCAGGCGGTGCGTTGCACCCGCAGGCGGCAGATCAGCGGTAGGTCGCCCAGGGCGGCTTGGCGCATCCGCACGGTCATGGCAATGCGACGGCAGGTCCGGGTGCGATGCCGAGGGTGCGGTCGATGACGGCGGTGCCCGCCGTGTCGCCGAGTTGGTAGGCCAGCCGGTTGCGGCCCGCCAGACAACGATGCCGGGTCGCCCGGGTGACCCGTTCGTGGTTGGCGCCGATGCGCAGGTGGTCGAGCAGGACGGTGCCGGTGGCGACGCCGAGCACCGCCGCCTCTTCGGCGCTGGCCGGTCGTGCTGTCAAGGTGTCTCGATGGGCGGTCTCGCCGTAGCCGTGATCGGCCAGGCGACGGGTCGTGCCTTCGGGAATGTCATGGGGTGAGTCGATACTCGCCGCTTCGGCGAGATCGCGTGGGTAGAAACTCACCTCCCACGACCACGGTTCGTTGTCCAGGTACTGCACCACGGTGCGGGCCAGCACCCAGGAGTCGGTGGGAACGCCGAGCCACTGCGCGACCTGATCGTCGGCGGGCTCCATCCTGGTGCTGAACTCCTTGGCCGGTTCGCGGCTGGCCGCGCGCGCGATCTCCTCGAAGATGTCGTGCGCCGATCGCGGCCGATCAGGGCGAATATGGTCGGTGACCACGGATTCCAGCACTTCCTGGTTTCGCACGATGGTGCCGCGGGAAGTAGCTGTGTAGACAAGGTTTTCGGCGACGAGCACCTGGATCGCGTTGCGCGAGGTGGTGATCGAGACCTGCATCTGCTCGGCCAGTTCGGAATGGCTGGGCAGCCGGTCGCCCGGTTTCCACGTGCCCGCGCGGATCTCCTCACGGAGGAGGTCTGCGATCCGGAGGTAGGTCGGACCGTCCGCCATCATGCTCCTCGGTAGGTCGTGCAGGTAACGAAGTGTACTCGTCAGGGTTACCTACGGCCGAGTAATGCTTGACAGGAAGCTTGCGAGGTTTATTGTAATGAACGTCCTGATCCGGTGCTGTGCGGCGACGACGGCGAGGCAACGTGGCTGGTTCGGAGAGTTCTACGGTTGTAATGGCTTTCCCCGACACATTGCGGTGTGTCGATACCGCCGGGCCGCCGGCGACTACCGGTCTGCTTCCCCTCTCCGACATTCTCGTCCGGGCGTGTCGCGGACATCGGGTGGTGGGTGGACCGCTGCTGTGGTTCGCGCGCGATCTGGCGGTGCTGCACGAGAAGCGGATCGTCGGGCGCGGCGGATTCGTCGACACCGATCCGGTGGTGATGCGTGAGATCGATTGCCGCCGAGCCGAACTGGTGCTCGCCATCGACGACTGGGTGCACCGCGGCGTCCCGCAGCACCGCTTGGGCGCCACCTTGCACACCGAGACGATCGGTGCGGTCATCGACCGCCTGGCCGAGTCCTCGGTGCGCGCGCACCACGCCCTGATGACCATGCCAGCCAACGACGAGATGCTGCACTGCGCATGGCACCATCTCGCCGAGTTGGCCGACGCCTACGACGACCTGGTCCGCGATGTGATCGCCGGTCGCCGCAGGCTGCCGGAGTGGTGACCGGCGGCGTAGCTCAGCCGAAGCGGTGGTGATCGACGCCGAACTCGTCGGCCACCGTCGCCGCCAGCTCCACGTACGCCCGCTTGGTCGTCTTGTGCAGGCGGTGCAGGTCGATCTCGGCGCCCTCGGACAGGTGTTCGTCGAACGGGATGATGTGTACCGCGCGGCAGCGTGAGAGGAAGTACTCACGCAGTTGCTGCACACCGACATTCGGGGAACCCTCACGCGGCAGGTTGATCACCACGACCGCGTTGCGGACCAGGTGGTCGTGCCCGTGCAACGAGAGCCAGTCCAACGTCGCCGCCGCGCTGCGCGCGCCGTCGATCGCGGCCGAGGAGATCAGCACCAGTGAGTGCGCCAGGTCGAGCACGCCGCTCATCGCCGAGTGCATCAGGCCGGTGCCACAGTCGGTGAGGATGATGTTGTAGAACCGCTGCAGGATCCGGGCCACCGCCCGGTACTCCTCGTCGTTGAACGACTCCGAGGCAGCCGGATCACGTTCGCTGGCAAGCACTTCCAGCCTGCTCGAACTCTGCGAGGTGTGCCTGCGGACATCGGAGTAGCGCTCGATCGACGGATCGAGCAGCAGGTCGCGCACGGTCGAACGGGTCTGTAGCGCCACTCGCTGCGACAGGGTGCCGAAGTCGGGGTTGGCGTCGACCGCGATCACCCGGTCGCCGCGGATCGAGGCGAAGATCGAACCGAGGCCGGTGGTGGTCGTCGTCTTGCCGACACCACCCTTGAGCGAAAGCACCGCGATCCGGTAGTCGCCGCGCACGGGCTGGCGGATACGCGCCACCAGCTCCTGCAGGCGACGTTCCTCGGCGGACATACCCGGGTTGATCGCACCACCCGAAACATGGTGCACCGCTTTACGCCAGCCACTGCCGGGCGCCTTCTTGACGCGCTTGACGGGCACGTTGTCCAGCGACGGCGGCTGGTAGCCCTGCTGCGGGTTGGCGCCCCAGCCGGGCTGCTGGTACTGGCCGGGCTGTCGGTATTGGCCCGGGGCCTGCTGCTGGTACGGCTGCGCGGTGGGGCCGCCCTGGAACTGCTGGGGCGCAACGTCACCGGGCTGGTACGGGGCGCCGTCGGGGCGCTGGTACTGCGGCGCGGGTGTGCCGTCGGGCAGGAACTGCGGCGCGGGGGAACCGTCCGGTTGGTACTGCGGGGGGAATTGTTGCGGTGCCGCGCCGTCCGGTCGCTGGTGCGACTGGGCGGCAGCGCCATCGGCCTGCTGGTAGTGCCGCGTGGCTGCGCTGTCGGGACTCTGGTGCGGCGGCGCGGGCGAGCCGTCGGGCTGCGCATAGTGCTGCGGAGGTGTGCCGTCCGGGCGGGGGTACTCGCCCTGCTGGTACGGCGGCGTCGTTGAGCCGTCCGGCTGGTGGTGGAACTGCTGCGCGGGGTCGCCCGGCTGGAACTGCGCCGGGGCCTGCTGATACGGCGGAACCGGAGTGCCCGGCTGTGCGAATTCGCCCGAGCGGTAACCGGATTGCTGCGAGTACGGCTGCTGCTCGGGTGTGCTCTGCCAGGTCGGCTGCGCGGAATCGCCACCGGGGGCCTGGTTCCGAGCGGCCTGCACGCGCGGGTCGTCCGGCCGGAACATCTCGGTCTGCGCGTCCGGGGCGAACTGGGCGCCGGGGGAGGGATCGCCGGGGACCGAGTTGTATTGCGCCACATCGTACGTCGGCGTCTGCGGGACGTACGGCGAGTGGTCGGGACCTGGTGCGGGCTGCGGCGGTGCGACAGGTTCACCGGACCGGTAGGGCGAGGCCCCGCCGGTGGATCCCCCTGCGGTGTAGGCGGATCCGGAATCGGTGGACGGCTGTGAAGAAGCGGCGGACGTGTTCGCGGTATCCGGAGGGGTGCCGGCGATGAGATCCGTCGGCAGGGCCAAGCGTGTGGTCGCCTCGGCCGGAGCCTGGGCGGTGGGCGTGGCGTCGTCAGCGGACGGGACATAGGCGCCCGTGGAGACGGCGCTGTCGGAGGGCGCTTGCGGGACAGGCACGTTCGTCAGCGCGGCATCGTCGGCGGGCGACGGGAGGTGCGTCGCAGTGCTCGACAGGGCGGTGTCGGAGGTGGACGGGTTGCTCAGGCGCGCAGGCGGTTCCGGCAGGCGCGGGGGAGTCCGCGTGGCGTCCGGGCGGGGGTCATGGTCGCCGATGATCGCGGGGCCGGTCGCCGCAGGTGCTGCGGATTCGGGCTGATCGAGACTGTGGCGGCCGCCGGTGCCCGCTTGTTCGCGGGGCTCCGACGGGTCGGTTTCCCTCGGCGCTTGTGTCTCGGTAGCCGAGGCGGTGGCGCTGTCGGCCGGGTCCGGCAACCGCCGGGTGGCGCGGCCATCGGACGGGCGGGCTTCGGCGTCGGGAGAGCGCAGCTCGGCGGCTGCCTCGTCCGGCATCGACCACGCACCGGCCGACGAGCCGACGCCGATCGCCGGGGCATTCGCGCCGGTCGACAGATCCGCGCCCGCGGAAGCGGGACCGACAGTCGATGGCGCGGGCGGCTCGACAGTAGAGGTCGGTAGTGGACCGAGAAGCGGGTCTGGGGCGCCGATCGGCGATCCCGCACCGGTCGACGGTGCGGGCGAGTCGATGGTGGCGGTCGGGCCGAGGAGCGGGTCCGCGTGGCCGACCGGCGGTTCGGCCGGTGCCGTCAGGCGCGGCGGGGCTTCTGTCGGCCGGGGGCGGGCGGGCGGATCCGGCAGCGGTGGGGGAGGCGGGAGGTCGGGGAGCTGGCGCTGGCCGGGGCCGAGCGGGGTGAATCCGGTCGACGGGGGCGCGGGCGTGCGGGTCGGCAGGGCCGGGCCCGAGCGGTCGTCACCCTGCGCGATGGTCGGGTCGGTGTAGGCGGCAGGGCCTTCGGTCTGGCCGACATGTGGCGACGCGCTGATCGGACCGCCGTGCGAAGACGGAGTAGCGGTCGGGTCGGCGTAGGCGGCTTCGGGTGAGCCGGTGTGGCCGATGTGCGGCGACGCGCTGCTCGGACCGCCGTGCTGAGGTGGCGCGGTGTGCGTGAAAGAAGCACCGGTCGGGCCCGTGTGGGTCGGCGCATGGGCGGACGGCCCGGGAGCGGGTGGCTGCGGGACCGCCGGAGGGCCCTCGCTGTACGGCGGCCTCTGCTCCTGCGGCCAGGGCGGTGTCATCCCGGGGCCCGCGGACGGTGCCTCGGGAGCCCCTGTGTTCGGGCCACCCTGCCACCCGGTGTTCGGCTGCTCGCCGGGGTTCAGCGGATCGGTGCCCCAGCCGGACTGCTGCCGCTCGGCGGGTGGGCGCTGGTTCCCGCGCTCGGCGGTGGGTTCGGGCTGCCGCTGCGGTGCGGGCTGCTCGAGCTGCTGGTCCTCGCCCCTGCGGCGGCGGCCGCGCTTGTCCTTCTTGGCATCGTCGTTGCCGCCGCGGCTCATGAAGCGGCGGCGTTTGGGTGCCTCGTCGATCAGATCGTCCTGGGGCAGGTTCTCGACAGGTGCCTCGTAACCGACCTGTGTGACGTCGCTCTCCGACAGCCACGGCGGCAACATGGGGAGACTGTCGTTGTTGCGGCTCACCGGCGCGCCTCGCTCACCAGGGTCCCCCGATCTGCTCGACCCACATCTGGACGCCGGTGAGTTTACGCGACAACCCGGGAGTCATGGCGGGCGGTCTGGGCGGGCGGTACGCCGGTTCCGGGTGTACGGTTCGGGGCATTTTTGCCTCTGGACACCCGGCCCGGTAAGCTTGAGCGGCGGTGCACCTATGCGCCGACTGTTCGCATGCCAGCGAGCAGCTACGAGGCAATCCAAACTCAGGTTAGAAGCATAACCGGGATCGCGGAGGATATGGCGAAGAAAGACGGGGCCATCGAGGTCGAGGGTCGAGTTGTCGAGCCGCTGCCCAATGCGATGTTCCGGATCGAGCTCGAGAACGGTCACAAGGTTCTCGCGCACATCAGCGGAAAGATGCGGCAGCACTACATTCGCATCCTTCCGGAAGACCGCGTGGTCGTCGAGCTGTCGCCGTACGACCTCTCACGCGGCCGGATTGTCTACCGCTACAAGTGATGCCTGTCTGACGCCGCGAGCCTGACGGCACGCGGCGTCGCATGGTGTTCCGGCCGAGGCCGGAGCGCGCTACAAGACTTCCCCAGTCGTCGGCTGGGGAAAAACTGTGTTCACAGACCCTTGTGGACCAAGGAAAGATTGGACGGACGTGAAGGTTCAGCCGAGCGTCAAGAAGATCTGCGAGAAGTGCAAGGTGATCCGCCGTCACGGCCGGGTCATGGTGATCTGCGACAACCTGCGCCACAAGCAGCGCCAGGGCTGATCCAGCAGCACCGCCGGGCACCGATCGTCTGATCGGACTGACCGAAAAGAAGAACTCCCAGCTCCAGCACGCACGCACGTGTGCGCGCCAACCACCGGTACGGAGGCCGGTGCCCCCACTGCGAAGACGGGGGGACGGACAGGGAGCAGACCTCCGCAACCATTAAGGAACCTGCCACATGGCACGTCTGATGGGCGTCGATCTCCCGCGCGAAAAGCGCATGGAGATCGCGCTGACCTACATTTTCGGAATCGGGCGCACCCGCGCCACCGAGATCCTGGCTCAGACCGGCGTCAGCCCGGACCTGCGCTCGAAGGATCTCAGCGACGACGACCTGACCAAGCTCCGCGACTACATCGAAGCCTCGGAGTTCAAGGTCGAAGGTGACCTGCGCCGCGAGGTTCAGGCCGATATTCGCCGCAAGATCGAGATCGGCTGCTACCAGGGCATCCGCCACCGTCGTGGCCTGCCCGTTCGTGGTCAGCGCACCAAGACCAACGCGCGTACGCGCAAGGGTCCGAAGAAGACCGTCGCCGGCAAGAAGAAGTAGGGATAGCGTATGCCTCCGAAGAGCCGGGCCGCTGGCCCGAAGAAGACTCAGAAGTCGCGTCGCCGGGATAAGAAGAACATCCCGCACGGCCACGCGCACATCAAGAGCACGTTCAACAACACGATCGTCTCGATCACCGACCCCGAGGGCAATGTCATCTCGTGGGCGTCGTCGGGCCACGTCGGCTTCAAGGGTTCGCGTAAGAGCACCCCGTTCGCCGCGCAGCTCGCCGCCGAGAACGCTGCCCGCAAGGCGCAGGAGAACGGCGTCAAGAAGGTCGACGTGTTCGTGAAGGGCCCGGGTTCGGGCCGCGAGACCGCGATCCGTTCGCTTCAGGCCGCTGGCCTCGAGGTCGGCTCGATCTCCGATGTCACTCCTCAGCCGCACAACGGCTGCCGGCCGCCCAAGCGCCGTCGCGTCTAGCGGGAAAGGAAACAGCTAAAAAATGGCTCGTTATACAGGCCCCATCACCCGCAAGTCGCGTCGTCTGCGCGTCGACCTCGTCGGAGGCGACCAGGCGTTCGAGCGTCGTCCTTACCCGCCCGGCCAGCACGGCCGCGCGCGGATCAAGGAATCCGAGTACCTGATGCAGCTGCAGGAGAAGCAGAAGGCTCGCTTCTCCTACGGCGTCATGGAGAAGCAGTTCCGTCGCTACTACGAAGAGGCCAACCGCCTCAAGGGCAAGACCGGCGACAACCTGCTCCGTCTGCTCGAGTCGCGTCTGGACAACGTCGTGTACCGCGCCGGTCTGGCGCGCACCCGTCGCCAGGCTCGTCAGCTGGTCAGCCACGGTCACTTCACCGTCAACGGTGTCAAGGTGAACGTGCCCAGCTACCAGGTCTCCCAGTACGACATCATCGATGTCAAGGAGAAGTCGCTGCCGACGCTGCCGTTCCAGGTGGCGCGCGAGACCGTCGGCGACCGTCCGGTCCCGGGTTGGCTGCAGGTCGTCCCCGGCCGTCTGCGCATCCTGGTGCACCAGCTGCCCGAGCGCGCGCAGATCGATGTGCCGCTGCAGGAACAGCTCATCGTCGAGTACTACTCGAAGTAAGTCGTAAATGCTGGTGGGCCGTCCCCGTTAAACCGTGGACGGTGTACCCGCAGGGTGGGGGCCGTTTAGACGGCGGCCCCCGCAATCACTGATTAGGCGTCAAATAGCGGACGCCCTGACAGGAAGTAGATCCTCATGCTGATTTCCCAGCGTCCGACACTGACCGAAGAGGTTGTGGCGGAGAACCGCTCGAAGTTCACCATCGAACCCCTCGAGCCGGGCTTCGGTTACACCCTCGGCAACTCGCTGCGTCGTACCCTGCTGTCCTCCATCCCGGGGGCCGCGGTCACGAGCATCCGCATCGACGGTGTCCTGCACGAGTTCACCACCGTTCCCGGCGTGAAGGAAGATGTCACCGACATCATCCTGAACCTCAAGGGTCTGGTCGTGTCCTCCGAAGAGGACGAGCCGGTCACCATGTACGTGCGTAAGCAGGGCCCCGGCACCGTCACCGCTGGTGACATCGTCCCGCCGGCTGGTGTTGTCGTGCACAACCCGGACATGCACATCGCCACCCTGAACGACAAGGGCAAGCTCGAGATCGAGCTCGTCGTCGAGCGGGGCCGCGGTTACGTGCCCGCCGTGCAGAACAAGGCGACCGGTGCGGAAATCGGCCGGATCCCGGTGGATTCGATCTACTCCCCGGTGCTCAAGGTGACCTACAAGGTCGAGGCCACCCGTGTCGAGCAGCGCACCGACTTCGACCGTCTCATCCTCGACGTGGAGACCAAGAACTCCATCACGGCGCGGGACGCGCTCGCTTCGGCGGGTAAGACCCTGGTCGAGCTCTTCGGCCTGGCCCGTGAGCTCAACGTCGAAGCCGAGGGCATCGAGATCGGCCCCAGCCCGGCCGAGGCGGATCACATCGCCTCCTTCGGTCTGCCGATCGAGGACCTGGACCTCACCGTCCGGTCCTACAACTGCCTCAAGCGCGAGGGTGTGCACACGGTGGGCGAGCTTGTCGCCCGTACCGAGTCGGACCTGCTCGACATCCGCAACTTCGGCCAGAAGTCCATCGACGAGGTCAAGGTCAAGCTGCACGCGCTCGGCCTCTCGCTGAAGGACTCGCCCGCCTCGTTCGACCCGTCCTCCGTGGTGGGTTACGACGCGAGCACCGGCACCTGGAGCGATTCCGGCACCTTCAGTGACACCGACGGCGGCGAGCAGGACTACGCCGAGACCGAACAGCTCTAGATCTTCGGGGGGCACCCCGGACGATCTTTCCCAAGGAGAATCCAATGCCTAAGCCCAAGAAGGGTGCCCGCTTCGGCGGGTCGGCGTCGCACCAGAAGGCGATCTTCGCCAACCTGGCCACGGCGCTTTTCGAGCACGGTCGTATCACGACCACCGAGTCGAAGGCCAAGGCGGTTCGCCCCTACGCCGAGAAGCTCATCACCAAGGCGAAGGGCGGCACGCTCGCCGACCGTCGCGAGGTCATGAAGGTCATCCGCAACAAGGACATCGTGCACGCGCTGTTCGCGGAGATCGGCCCCTCGTTCGAGGGTCGCGAGGGTGGCTACACCCGCATCACCAAGGCGCTGCCGCGCAAGGGTGACAACGCGCCGATGGCCGTCATCGAACTGGTCCGCGAGAAGACCGTGACCAACGAGGCCGATCGGGCCCGTCGCGTCGCCGCTTCGCAGAAGGCCGAGGCGCCCGCCGCCGAGGAGACCACCGAAGAGGTTGTCGCCGAGGCTCCGGCCGCCGACGAGGCCGCCGAGGACAAGAAGGACGCCTGATTCTCAGGAGTTCGGCCGAGCCCGTCACCCTTCGTGGGTGACGGGCTCGTTCTTTTGCCAGTGACATCAGGTGCGGAGGAAGCGATGGACGACACCGAGCGGAGCTCGATCCGGGTGCGGCTCGGGATCAGCTACGACGGCACCGATTTCACCGGCTGGGCGCGTCAGCCCGGCCTGCGCACGGTGCAGGGCACGCTGGAGGAATCGCTGTCGAAGGTGTTCCGCGAGCCGATCCAGCTCACCGTCGCCGGGCGCACCGATGCCGGGGTGCACGCCGAAGGGCAGGTCGCGCACTTCGACACCACCGGCGAACTCGACGCCGACAAGCTGCTGTACCGGATGGCGCGGTTCCTGCCCAAGGACGTGCGCATCACCGAGGTGGCCCCCGCGCCCGCGGATTTCGATGCCCGCTTCTCCGCGATCCGCCGCCACTACGTCTACCGGCTGACCACCGCGCGCTACGGCGCCGAGCCGCTGCACGCCCGCAGCGTGGTCGCCGCCAAGCCGGGGCTCGACCTCGACGCGATGCGCGCCGCCTCGGCGACACTGCTCGGCCTGCACGATTTCGCGGCCTTCTGCCGTCGCCGCGAAGGCGCGACGACCGTGCGTGAGCTGCAACGATTCGACTGGGAACGCGACGGCGAACTGCTCAACGCCGCTGTCAGCGCCGACGCGTTCTGCTGGTCGATGGTGCGCAGTCTGGTCGGCGCTATCCTCGCCGTCGGTGAGGGCCGCCGGACACCCGAGTGGGTCGCGAGCCTGCTCACCGAGACGGAGCGCTCGAGTTCGGTGACGGTCGCGCCCGCCCACGGCCTGAGCCTGGTCGCCGTCGACTACCCGGCCGACACCGACCTCGCCGCGCGCAACGCCCAGACCAGGGAGGCCAGGACCCTGCCCGCCGCGGGAGGCTGCTGCGGCGATTAGTCGCTGCGTGGTTGCGGCCGCTGCCGCCTTGGCGGGGATACGATAGCCCGACTCGACGTCAGCGAGAAAGCCGGGCAGATGACAGGTGATTCTGGTGGCCGGGTTCGCCCTTTCCGGCGGATAGCCGTTGTCTTGCTGGTGGTCGTCACCGGGCTGTTCACGCTGACCGCCGTCGTCGCCGGTTATCTGCGCGCCGAAGTCCTCGATACCGATCACTATGTCGAGACGATGGCGCCGCTGGCCGACGATCCGGTGGTCCAGAATGCCGTCGCCGACGCGTTGACCAGGACCGTCATGGCCAGGATCGATGTCGAGAGCGCGACGTCGGATCTGCTCGAGTCCGTCGGCGACGCCGAGGACCGTGGCCCGCTCGCCGCGGCGCTGGTGCGTAGCCTGCCCTCGATGCTGGCTGCCCGATCCGAGGAGCTGGTCAGGGACGCGGCGACCGCCCTCGTGCGCAGTGACGCCTTTCCGCGCCTGTGGAACGCGGCGAACCGGCAGGCGCATCGCGCGCTGGTCACGGCGTTGACCGGAAAGGACACCGGTGTCGTTCAGGTGGGCGCCGGCGGCGTCGTGACGATCTCCCTCGACCAGATGCTGGACGAGGTCGGCGACGAACTGGACAGTCGCGGATTCGCCCTGGCGGACCGGGTCGTCGATCTGCGGTCCGAATTCGTGATCGCCGAATCCGACGCGCTGGCCAAGGCCCAGCAGGCCGTGCGCCTGCTCGATCGGGGGGCGATCGTGCTCGCGGTGGCCGCGCTCGCCTGCGCGATCGGTGCGGTCCTGGTGGCGGGCACCGGCTTTCGGCGGCGCGCGATTCTCGGTGTCGGCGCGAGCGTGCTGGTGGCCATGGTCGTGCTCGCGGTGGCGCTGATGCTCGCGCGCGGTGTGTATCTGGATCATGTTTCGGCGCGGGACCTCTCGGAGGACGTCGCGCGCACCGTCTTCGACACATTGCTACTGCCGTTGCGGGTGAGCATGCGGGTGCTCGCGGTGCTCGGCGCTCTCGTCGCACTCGCCGCCTTCCTGGCCGGGCCGTCGGCGCCTGCGACCTGGGTGCGCACGACCGCCGACCGGGTGCTGGACCGGCTCCGCCGGGGCGAGCGCGGCCCGGTGTCCGGCTTCGTCTCGGCGAACATCGGCTGGTTGCGGTACGCGGTGCTGATCGTCGCCGCGACGGTGCTCGTGTTCTGGGACTACCCGACCGTGCGGGTGGCCGTGCTGATCGCGGTGGTCGCGGGCGTGGGATTGCTGGCTCTGGAGATCGTCGCCGGGCGACGGCGGATTCCGTCACCGGATCGCTGACTTTGCAAGCTGCACAAGGTAGTCAGGCATGTCAGTTCTATCGCGTGTTCCGGGAAGCGACGGGCATGACGCCGGGGGAATACCGGATGGTTGCCCGGCGGCGGTCCGTCGCACTCTGAGCGCGACACGACGCGTATCGGGCATGCGTGATAAGCATCACAAACCGGCCGTACACGACCGAATGGTCCGGCCCGTATCTCCTGCAAAGGCCGGGGTCGGTTGAATATTTGATGAACGATAAATATTCCATTCTGAATCGTACGGTGGCGACACATCCGTGAATCTGGCAGGCTCTGACATCACGCGACGGGTGATTCATTGTGACGCCCGCGGTTTGCTGGTCGGTGGGCAAGAGAGCGGGGTGGGTGGCGTGGAGTCGTCGGAGCCTCTCGTCGAGCTGCGACTGAACGACGGTCCGGAATTGCAGGCGGGCGAGGCCTTCGCGCGGTGGGAGGCATCGCTGTCGGAAAGCTATGTGCCGCTGGCGGTCGACCCCGTACGCGATCAGGCATTCCACGGGTGGATCGTGCGCGGCGCCATGCCCGGCTTCGAATTGTCGACTGTCGGTGCCAGTGGCCAGCGCGTTCGGCGTACCAAGAGCGGCATCGCCCATACCGACGGCGAGTTCCTGTTCGTCAGCATTCTCACCGCGGGTTTCGGCAGGATGCACCAGGACGGGCGCATCGCGGTGGTGCGACCGGGGGACATGGTCTTCTACGACACCACCCGGCCCTATCACTGGGACCTGGACGGCTCGTGGGCGCAGGTCGTGGCCAGGGTGCCGTTGGCCTTGCTCGGCGAACACGTCCCCGCCGATCGCAGCGCGCTGCCCACCGCCGTGACCGTGCAGGCCGACAGCCCCGGCGGTGTCGTGGCCGGTTTCTTCCGCGACCTGGCCCGTATCCAGCAGAGCGCACCCGAACAGGCCGCGGTGCTGGCCGCGAACGGGGTGAAGCTGCTGGCGTCGGCGATCACACTCGCCGGTGGCTCGGTCCCGTCGGGGGCGTCGGCGCAGGCGCTATCGCGGGAGCAGGTGCTGTCGTTCATGCGCGCGCGGTGTACCGACGCGGGCCTGACCGTCGACGAGATCGCCCGCGCGTGCCTGGTGTCGCGGCGCAGCCTGTACCGGCTGTTCGACGAGACCGGCGAGGGGTTGAGTACGGTGCTGCGACGCATGCGCGTCGAGTGCGCGCAGGTCCTGCTGATCCGCGATGCCGGCCGGTCGACGGCGTCGATCGCGCAGGCCTCCGGCTTCGCCTCCGAACGCCATTTCTTCCGTGCTTTCCGGGTGGAGACCGGGATGACGCCCGGGGAGTATCGGCTGGTCACCGCACCCGTTTCCGGTCGCGGCGCAGACGGCCGCCACACCGCGTGAGCCGATTGCGCATGGGCGATATGTCCGAATTTGTGTGGCATGCTGTCCGCACGCGGGCTGGCTGGCGATCAAGGGAGGGCGCGGGGTGGTGCTGAATCGACGGACGACGGTCAGCGTTCGGACCGGACCCGATCAGCCTGCCCACCGCGTAATCGAGCGCTGGGAATCGCTGATGAGCGAGACCTACATCCCGCTCGCGGTGACGCCCCACGCCACCGAGCGCTTCGGCGGCCGGATCGCCGCCACGGAGTTCGACGGGCTGCTGGTCACCTCGGTCCAGGCGGGCGCGCAGACGGTCCGGCGGACGCCGCGGCTGATCGGCGCGGCCGAGGATCGCTACATCCTGGCCAGCATCTACCTGGGCGGGCGCGGTGTCATGCAGCAGGACGGCAGGACCGCGCACGTCGAGGCGGGCAGCATGGTGTTCTACGACAGCGCCAGGCCCTACCGCTGGGAGATCGACGAGGAGTTCGACAAGGTCGTCGTGCAGGTGCCGGTCTCCGCTCTCGACACCGTCGGCGCCCCGCTCGGCACGCTGCCCTCGGCGATCGCGCTCGGCCCCGACCATCCGGCATCGGCGGTCGGCGCGTATTTCCGCGGTCTGGCGCGGGTGCACCACAGCGACCCCGAGGTGGCCGCCGAACTGGCCAGGCACGGCGTCGGGATGATGGCGTCGGCGCTGGCGCTCGCCGCCGGTTCGATGCCGCGCGGGCCGTCGGCCGCCGAGCTCACCAGGGCCAGGGTCATCGCGTTCATGCGGCGCCGGTTCGCCGATGCCGACCTCACCGTCGACGCGGTCGCGCATCGCTTCGCCATTTCCCGCCGCACCCTTTACCGCCTGTTCGAAGGCGAGGAGAGTCCGGCCCGCCGCTTGCTGCGGATGCGACTCGAATATGCCTGCGAACTGTTGTGCGACGGGCGGATGCGCTCGATCGAGGAGATCGCCGCGGCCGCCGGATTCGCCGCGGAACGGCACTTCTATCGCGTATTCCATGCGGAATTCGGCATGGCTCCCGGCGAATACCGCGCCGGTTACCGACTTTGTTCCGGCCTGTGACGGCGCAGAATTGAGGATGTCCCTTTTCGGACCACTGTTACCGGTGCGCGGTTCGGCGTGCGTGTGGAATGCTTAGTGCGGGACACGACTTGATGCTCTCGAGAAATCGGGTCTACCGGCCTCGAGACGGGAAAACAGGCCGGACTTCCGGGCGGATTCGCCGGTTTGGCACGGACGGTCAGTCGAGTGGCACGCTATGACAGTTTATGTCGCCCCCATCTGCGAGAGAGTGAATCGAACACCTTTCACGGATTGAGCGACAGGGGTCACGATGTTTGGTCGGGTACGCGTGGCTGCGGTGCAAGCCGAGCCGAAGTGGTTGAACTTGTCCGCCGGAGTCGAACAGGCTATCGAGCTGATCGACGAGGCCGCCGATGGTGGTGCGCGGCTGGTCGCGTTCCCCGAGACCTTCCTGCCCGGGTTCCCGTGGTGGATGTGGCTCAATTCGGTCGACTGGGGCGAGGAGTTCATCGCGCGCTACCTGGCCAACGCGCTGACCGCCGAAGGGCCGGAGCTGCGGGCGCTCGCTTACGCCGCGCGTCGCAAGGGCATTCACGTCTCGATCGGTTTCGCCGAGCGCGCGGGCCGCGAGGTGTTCATGTCCCAGGCGCTCATCGACGTGAAAGGCGAGATCGCGATCGCCCGCAAGGCGGAGCCGACCGGGCTGGAGCGCACCGTCTTCGGCGCCGCCGACAGCAAGCTGCTGGTCCGTGACACCGAACTCGGCCGGATCGGTGTCCTCGGTGGGGCCGACCACATGCGTCCCGCGGTGCGCTCCCGGATGCACGACGAGCGCGAGCAGATCCACATCGCCGCGTGGTCGGGCTTCACCGTGTACTACGGCGAGGGCAAGGAGTGGGGGCCGGAACTCAACACCGCGGCCAGCGTCCGCTATGCGATGGACGGCCCGGCCTATGTGATCGCGCCGGTCGCCGTGGTGCCGGTCGCGGGCTGGGAAGTCGTCGACGCCCGCCTGCCGGGTCGCCGCCTGTTGCGTGGCGGCGGTGGCGTCTCCCGGATCTTCGGCCCCGGCGGCCTCGAGCTGGCGCCGCCGCTGGTCGAGGGGGAGGAAGGTCTGCTGTTCGCCGATCTGGACATCACCCGTGCGGTGCGGCCGGTCGCGCACAGTGAGTGCACCGAGAACTTCCGGGTGCCCAGCGGCCGGGTCGCGCGGCGGGAGCCGGTGCGAGCCGAACTCGCGGGCGCCTGAGGATCAGGCCGACTGGTCAGGAGCGGACCAGTCGCGCGATCGCGTCGGTCGCCTCTTTGATCTTGGCTTCGGCCTCGGGTCCACCGGCCACCGCCGCGTCGACGACGCAGTGCGAGATGTGGTCCTCGAGCAGGCCCATCGCGACCGCCTGCAGTGCCTTGGTCATCGCGGAGACCTGCGTCAGGATGTCGATGCAGTACTTCTCCTCCTCGACCATCCGCTGCAGGCCGCGGGCCTGGCCCTCGATGCGGCGCAGCCGCTTGAGGTAGTCGTCCTTGGCGGTGATGTAGCCGTGGCCGTGGCCCGCGTGCTCGCCGCCGGTAGCGGTGTCGGGGGTGGGTGCAGTCACCGAAGGTCTCCTCGCCGGCCGGGATGCTCGCCTGCGCGAGCTGATACCCCCCTAGGGTACAGTTTCCGGCCGGAATTGTCAGATAGGGCCGTCTGCGCGATCCCGGTGATGCGCGCGACCTGCCCAGACGGGAGAATCACCGGTATGAGTTCGCTTCCCCGGCCCGCCCTCGCCGTCATCGGCGGCAGCGGTTTCTATGACTTCTTCGACAACGACGCCACCCACGTCGAGGTCGACACACCGTACGGCGCGCCGAGCGCGCCCGTCGCGGTCGGCGAGGTCGACGGTCGTGCCGTCGCGTTCCTGCCGCGCCACGGCAAGCAGCACGAGTTCGCGCCGCACACCCTGCCGTACCAGGCCAACATGTGGGCACTGCGCTCGCTCGGCGTGCGCCGGGTGCTCGCGCCGTGTGCCGTCGGCAGCCTGCGCGCCGACTGGGGTCCCGGCACCGTGGCCGTGCCCGACCAGCTCGTCGACCGGACCTCGGGCCGCCCGCAGACCTACTTCGACGGCGGCGGCATCCACGTCTCCTTCGCCGACCCCTACTGCGACGACCTGCGCACCGCCGCGGTGAAGTCCGCGATCGCCACCGAGCTGCGCGTCGAGGACTCGGGCACGATGGTCGTCGTGCAGGGCCCGCGCTTCTCCACCAGGGCCGAGAGCCGCTGGTTCGCCGGACAGGGCTGGGACCTGGTCAACATGACCGGCCACCCCGAAGCGGTGCTCGCCCGCGAACTCGAGATGTGCTACGCCGCAGTCGCTCTCGTCACCGACCTGGACGCGGGTCTCGAGGAGGGCGACGGCGTGCACGCGGTGGACGTGTTCGCCGAGTTCAAGAAGAACCTCGGCCCGTTCAAGGAGCTCATGCGCCGCGCGGTCGCCGCGGTCGACAGCGAGGACACCTGCGAGCGCTGCCGCGTGCACGCCGGGGTATCGCTGCCCTTCGAACTGCCCTGATCACGCGGGCGGCGCGGTGACCTGTAGCTGAGCGAGCACGAAGACAGGCCCCGCGCCGTCGCCCGCGGGCAACGGCGATACCTCGATATCCGCGACGACCCACCCACCCGGCTCGGCGGCCAGCCGCACCCCGGTCAGCGCGGCACTGGCGGCACCGGCCAGGATCCGCGCGCGAGCGTCGGCGATCTTGGCCCGGTCCTCGGGATGCGGGATCAGCCGTTCGTCGATCCCGCGCCAGCGCAGCCCGGGCACAGGTTCGGTGACCCATCGAACCTGGCGGACCTGCGCGGTATCGAGGATGCACAGATACAGGCCGGGCTGGGTGTTCCTGAGCAACTCGAGGGTCGCCGCCTCGAACGACTTGTGTTGCGGGGCAACGCTGTCGGTGACGTCCACCGACAGGCCACGCCAGGAAAACCGCTGCGCCTCCGCTCCGTTGCGCGCGGCAACCAGCAGCGACCGGGGACCCGCCGCCGAGTGCACGGTCGCCACCCCGGACCACCGGCCGCCCGGCTCGGAACGCGTCAGGTCGGCGACGATATCCAGTGCGCGATCGAAGCGCTCGATCCGCTGGAACGGCTCGGCGCCGCGGTATTCGACCGGAGCGGATCCGAAATGCGGGCCGAGACCGGCGGGCCGGGACCACAAGATCCTGGCGCGCGCGTCGATCTGGAACGGCGCGACCCGAAGCTCCTCGGCAGGGGCCTGCGTACCCACCCACACCTTCACCGCGTGCGCGCGCGACCCCGGCCACACCACGGGCTCGGCCCGCAATCGCATCTCCGACCACGGATTCCGGGATTTCGGCAGCACCCGCTCGACCGGTGCGCCGGAGTCGTGGGCGGCGACGATCAGCGGTTGCAGCGCGGCCGGAATCGCCCGCTGATACGACGCCCAGTCCCGCGGGGTGGTGCCCGCGGTCAACATCGACCACGTGTCCGGCGCGCCGAGCGTCTCCACCAGCTGCCACCGCCCGATGATCACGTCTGCCCCTTCCGTGCGACTGTGCCATCGTGCCCGATCCATCGTGCGCCGCTGGTGGGGGGTCTGGTCGGCATCGATAAGCTCGGGGGATGGACACACCGCTGCGGTTGGAGGTCGTCGTCGCCAGTACCCGCCCCGAGCGGTTCGCGCCCGTGGTGGCCGACTGGTTTCTCGGGATGGTCGCCGAGCGGCCGGAATTCGAGGTCGGCGTGCTCGACCTGCGCGACATCGCGTTGCCCGTCGACCTCACCGAGACACCCGAGGTCGACGCGTTCCGGGCCAGGCTGGCCGCCGCCGACGCGTTCGCGGTCGTCACCTCCGAGTACAACCACGGCTACCCGGCGTCTCTGAAAACGGCACTCGACAGCGCCAAACGCGAATGGCGGGCCAAGCCGATCGGTTTCGTCTCCTACGGCGGGCTCTCGGGCGGCTTGCGCGCGGTCGAACAGCTGCGGCAGGTGGTCGCCGAACTGCACATGGTCTCGGTGCGCGAGTCGGTGAGCTTCGCCCAGGCCAAACGCCGATTCGACGCACAGGGCGTGACCGACGACCATGCCGCCATCGACGCGAGTGCCAGGATGCTCGGCCAATTGGCTTGGTGGGGGCGGACTCTGCGCGCTGCCAGAGCCGCGGACCCTTATCCCGGCTGAGCGCTCAGCTGTCTGCCAGTGCGGCCTGTGCGAGTAGTGCCTCCGGTCGCTCGACACGGCTTTTTCGTGCAATCCGGCCGTCGCCGGTCAGTTTTCTGACTCCACAGCGGCGAATTGCACGAAAATGCCGACCGGTCAGGCGTTCGCCATCGAGCGCTGGCCGCGCGGCTGGCCGATGTAGGTCGCCTCACGCGGGATCGACACCAGGGTGAGGTTGACCCTGGTCGTTCCGGTCCGCAGCACCACCCGGTTGCCGATCGCGCCCGGCTGGTAGATCTCCAGATCGGGACGGGAAGCGGGCCAGCCGTTGGGATCGCCGGTCAGATAGATCGTGGTGACACCGGCGTGCGGAGCGGGCGCCAGCACACCGTCGACGACGGTGGCGGTGAAACCCGCGTCGGACTGGTGTGTTTCGACCGCGATCGTCAGCCGCTCCGGGTTACCGACGGTGCTCACCAGTTGCTCCCAGGCCTGCGCCCGGTCGGTCCGCACGAGCACCCGCTCGCCGACCGCGAGCGCGCGGAACACCAGCTGCTGGGCCAGATACAGCTCGCCCGCCACATAGACCGAGGAGATACCGGCACCGATGATCCTGGCGGCGACACCGTTGCCCTCGTCGTCGGAACCGAGCAGCTGACCGCAGCCCGCCGACGGCAGATGCAGCGCCCCGATGACATCGATCGGATACTCGGTGGTCGGCACAGTGTCGTCCACGCCGGGCACCGCGATCGGCAGATGCGCGAGCAGCGCGTCCCGGTGCCTGCCGTTCATCGACACCATGCCCTTGCTCGACGACTTCTCCGGCAGCTCACGGGCGGTCAATCGCCATGCGGCGCCGACGCTCACCGATTCGGCGTCGCTACCGGGACGCAGCCGCACGGCGACGGTGGTGCCGCGCGATGGCGCGACCCACAGCTGCGCGAGCAGATCCGAACCGAGCTGCTTGGGGTCGACCGCGCCGCCGATATTGACCGTGTTGCCGATCTCGGCGTACTTCCACCGCTGGGTGAGCGTGCGGGGGTCGAGGCCCGCGGTGATCTGCTGCACGGCCTTGCGGATTTCGGGCGCGGTGAGAATACGGGCGCTGCAGTCGGCGTCCTCGAGCGTGCGCATGATGCGCTGAGTCGCGATGGTGACCGCGCGCGAAGCGCCGTCGGTGCCGCCGCCGCGCCGGGCCGTCGCATCGGGGCAGGCCACCGCGTCGAAGCTGATCGCGAGCCAGACCGTGCGATGCGCGGTGGCGGGCAATGGGCCGAGCAGCGATTCGTAGATCGCGCCCGCGGGCGTGCCGGAGCGGCTGCGGTGGCCGTGGCTGATGATGTCGATGCCGCTGAGCAGGATGTCGTGCTGGTTGAGGCAGGCGGCCAGCTCGGGCAGGGGGAGCAGGTGGGAGGCGTGCACGGCGTTGCGGGCGATCCTGGTCAGCCCGCCCTTGGGCGGCAGCACCTCGACCACGGTGACCACGCGGCTGCCGTCCCAGTACAGGCCGAGCGAACGGCCGTCGGTGTCACGGAAGTCGACGGTGTCGCCGAGGGTGTAGTCGCGCTTGCTCGTATAGCGGCGGATGGTGCTCAGCCAGTCGAGGAGAGTCCGCTTGCCGATCGGGATCAGCGGCACCAGCGCGACGACGACGGCGATGCCGAGCGCGGGGAAGGGACCGAGGCCGCACACCAGCGTGAGGAGTCCTGCGGTCAAGCCGAGCACCTGCGCGATGAGCAGGTGCGGCAACGTGATGCGACCGAACAGTGGACGCGGACCCGCACCAGTGAACTCGGCCATTGGTTCCTCCCCCGAATGTGAACAAGTGCTGCCGGGAACTGTACTGTGTTGCCCGGACGAGAGCACTGTTCGGGGGAGGAACCATGCCTTCAAAACCCACTACACGCTGGCAGGTCAGCGGTTACCGCTTCCTGGTGCGGCGGATGGAGCACGCCCTGGTGCGCCGGGACGTGCGCATGCTGCACGATCCGATGCGTGCCCAGACCCGTGCGTACGCGGTCGGTTTGGTGCTCGGCCTGGTCGTCCTTGCCGGTTGCGGCATCCTCGCGCTGTTGCGTCCGCAGGACAAGATCGGCGACAGCAAGATCCTGATCGGCAAGGAATCCGGCGGCGTCTATGTCGTCATCGAGAACGTCGTGCACCCCGCGCTCAACCTGGCCTCGGCCCGGCTGGCCGCCGGTGAGGCGTCGAAGGCCGTGATCGTCAAGGAATCCGAGCTCGGCAAGAAGCCGCGCGGTCAGCTGATCGGTATTCCGGGTGCGCCGTCGTCGATCATGTACGACAAGGACGGCAAGGGCAGGCAGTGGTCGGTGTGCGACCAGCTCAAGGCCGACGGCAGCAAGGACCTGACCACTTCGGTCCTGGCCGGTTCGCCCGATCTCGGCTCGAAGGCTTCGGTGCTGGACGTGAGCAAGGCGCTGCTGGTGCAGGGCAAGGACTCCGCATACCTTGTCTACGAGGGCAAACGCGCCAGGGTGAACCTGACCGATCCCGCCGTCACCAAGGCACTCGGAATCGTCGGCGAGACACCGCGACCGATCGGTGAGGGCCTGCTCAACGCGATCCCCGAAGTGCTGCCGATCATCTCGCCGACCATCGACAACCCCGGCGGCACCCCGTCCTACAGCGTCAGCGGGCACAAGATCGGTGACGTCGTCCAGGTATTCAACGCCGCGAACCAGGACTATGTGGTGTTGCAGGACGGACTCCAGCCGGTGAGCGCGCTGACCGCGCAGATCATCCGGAACTCGTACAACACCAACATGACTGGAACGACCATCCAGTCGACCGAGCACACCTTCGCCAACGTCTCCAGCGCGCTGAAGGTGGGGTCGTACCCGAAGGACCGGCCGACCCTGGTGACCGCCAAGGACCAGCCCGTCAGCTGCCTGACCTGGAAGCCGATCGCGGGCGCCACCGACAACGCCGACGGCACCGCCCGCGCCGAACTCTCCGTGCTCACCGGTATCGCGCTGCCCATCCCGGACAATGCCAAGCTGGTCAACCTGGCCCAGGCCGACGGGTCCAAGGCCAACGCCGACTCCGTCTACATCCCGCCCGCCACCGGCGCCTACGTCCAGACCACCGGCATCGAACCCGACAGCCGCCGCAAGGACAGCCTGTTCTACATCGCCGACACCGGCGTCCGTTTCGGCATCAAGAACGCCGACGCGGCCAAGGCACTCGGGCTGGAGAAGGTGAAGGCCGAACCAGCGCCGTGGCCGATCGTCGGTCTGCTCGCGGGTGGTCCGAGCCTCGGCCGCGAGGACGCCATGGTCGCGCACGACGGCATCGCCCCTGATCCGTCGCCGGCCAAGCAGCCGGTCGCGACGGTCAACCCCGCCGCCAACTAGCCGGGCGGAGCCTGCGACCGCTCGCGGAGTTCGGCTACCTCGGTGCGCAGCGAGCGGACCTCGGCGACCAGTTCGGCGAGGGTCCGCTCGGCGCGATCGGCCGTGTCGTCGACCGTCTTGAGCTGTTCGACGACCCAGCTGGTCATCGTGCCGATGGCGAACGAGATCAGGCCGATGCCGAGGGTCATCAAAACCAGCGACACCAGCCTGCCCTCGGTGGTCACCGGGTAGACGTCGCCGTAGCCGACGGTCGTCACCGAGACCGCCGACCACCACAGGGCATCGCCGAAGGTCTTGATCTTGCTCTCGGGTGCGCCGTACTCGGCGTCGAAGAACGCCAGGCTCGACAGCAGCAGGATCAGCAGCGAACTGGTGGCGACGAAAGTGACCAGCCGCGTACGTGGTTTCGTCGCCCGGTTGAGGGTGTCGAGCAGCAGCAGCGCGGCGCGCACCAGACGCAGCGGGCGAAACGGCGGCACCAGCACGACGAGCAGGTCCAGCGGATGCTTGCGGACGAACCGCGCGCGATTCGTGGACAAGCGCAGCCGGACCGCGAAGTCCACCGCGAAGACCGCCCAGATGCCGATATCGGCCCACAGCAGACCGGAATCCAGCGTCGGCGAGGCATCGGTGTCGAGCACCCGCCAGGCGTACAGCAGCAGGAACAGCACGGCCAGCACCATCAGCGGCAGATTGGTCGCGCGTTCCCACCGCTGCCTGCGGGTCGGCGGGCGGTCAGTGGTCAACGGATCCATGCGGCTACCTGGTTCGACGGGTGTGTACCCGAGGACGGTACCGCGTCCGCCGCCCCGCGAACTCAGGTGTCTTCGCGTACTCCGAACCGGCGGCGGATCGGGTAGGACGCGAGCATGCCGAGCACGAACAGCAGGCCGACGGTGCCCGCGCCGATCAACCCCACATTCCGGGCGGTGTTGTCCGGTACGGGCGCCGGTGCGGGCACCGCGAGCTGCACCTGCTTGGAAGGCGACGGCCGCTTCGGCGGCAGCGATCCGGTGACCTCGGCGGTGAGCGCGGCGATCGGATCGACGCTGCCGTAGCCGATGTACTGATTCCAGCCCTCGGCAGGCGCGTGCGCTGTCGCCTGGACCCGCTTCATCACCTCTTTGGCGCTGAGTTCGGGGAAACGCGCGCGGACAAGCGCGACCACCCCGGACACCAGCGGCGTCGCGAAACTGGTTCCGCTGATCGCGGCGGTCGCGCCCTGCTGATTGACCGTCCCGGTCGCGGTCCCGGCGCCACGCGGGCTCAGTGAGGTCATGTTCTCGCCTGGCGCCGCGACACTGAGCCACGGTCCGGCGACCGTGAACTTCGACGGCGCGCCGTTCGCGTCGATCGAGCCGACGGCGAGCACATAGTCGTCCCAGCGGGCCGGGCTGACCATCATCGCGGTCTTCGTCCACGGGTCCGCGTTCGGTTCGAGCGGGTCGATCACGGTGTTCGCGGTCTTGCAGGTATCCGAATTACCCGCGGCGACAACAGGAACCGCGTTCTTCACCTCGACCGCGTACTGCAACGCCGCCCCGACGGCACTGTCGTTGACGCCCTTGTTGGTGCCGCACCACACCTCGGAGACATTGATGACGCTCGCGCCCATATCGGCGGCGCGCCGGATGGCCGAGGCCATGGTGTTCAGGTTGCCGTAGCCGTCGGGCATCTCCTCGGGAGCCTTGTTCCGGTTGGCCCCCTCCTTCTGATACATCTTGCTGGTCTGCCGGATGGTGAGGATGCGTGCCTCGGGCGCGACCCCGGCGAAACCCTGTCCGGGGATCTGCGTCGCCGCGATCAACCCGGCCACGAAGGTGCCGTGCGCATCGCAATCCTCGGCGCCGTCACCGGAATTGGCGACGTAGTCACCGCCGGCGATCATGTCGGGCAGCCGGTCGTGCCTGCTCACCCCGGTGTCGATCACCGCGATCAATTGGCCTGCGCCGCGGGAGAACTCCCAGGCACGGGTCAGATCGAGCGAGCGTTGCGCATCCGGCACTGCGGCGCCGTCGCCGCCGGTCGCCACGGTGGTGCACACCGCGTTCGACCCGACTTCGGTTTTCTCGGGCGGTGCGGCCGGATCACCGGCGGGCAGGTTCGCTGGATCGGCCGCGGGCGGACGCTCGGCCGAAGCCGGTGCGGCCCCGAGCCCGAACGACGCGCCGACACCGAGCGCCACGGCCGCCGCCGCGACGCGCAGGCTCGCGTTCACAGCCCGCGGACGAGGGAGTAGAGCTCGGCGACCCAGAACACCAGCGGCAGCACCGCGGCGACGAACGCGTACTCGAGCAGTTCGACGGCCCGGCGCATCGGCGGTGTCGCCGACTGGTTCGGCACGATAAGGCCGATCACCAGCGCGGCGATCAGGATGGCCAGCGCGGCACCGAAAACCACCAGCGGCTGGCGCATTTCGAGCGAGACGCCGATCAGCATGATCAGCACGATCGCCGCGCCGCCCGCGATCAGCACGATCGCCTGCTCGGCGCCCGCGTAGGTACGGCTGCGGAACATCAGCACGGCCGCGCAGACCAGCGCGAGCGCGATACCGGGCCAGTAGGCGTCGTCGGCGCCCGCGTCGATCGCGAGCAGCGCGCCGACGACGGTGACCAGCGTGGTCGCGGTGACCAGGCCGGCGAGGTAGTTGCGGGCCCGCTCCGACCTGGCGCGCAACGCGTCGAGGGTCGGCAGGGCGCGGTGGTCGTCCGGGTCGTCCTCGGTCGGGTCGATCGGGGTGCCGGGGGAGGGCACCGGTGGCAGCGGCAGCTTCGCCAGCAGCATGGACACGCGCGGCGACAGCGACAGCCCGGCCAGCGCGACCGCGGCGACGACCGCGCCGACGGCCTTGACCGGCTGATCGGTGAGCAACCCGACGATCGCCGCGGGAATGACGAACACCGATACCGTTGCGGCGCCGATGAACAGGGCGAGACCGACACCGGTGACGCGCCAGGCCAGCACCGCGGTGGCGCCGAACAGCGTTGAACCGAGCAGTAGATGGGCCCAGCCGTAATGGTCAGGGACCAGCAGCATCCCGCCGGTGAACGCGGTCGGCAGCGCGCAGCCGCCGAGGACCAGCGCGGCGGAGGTGTCGCCGTACATGCGGCTGAGAACCGTGCCCGCGACGACGCACAGGATGGCGACGAACAGCGCGAGCGAGCCGGTCACCCAGAACGGCAACGCGTCCGGCGCGGCGAGCAGGCCGAAGCAGCCGACCAGCATCGTGATCGCGGCGAGCACAGAACCGGTGATGCGCGCCGTCTTCGGCGTCCAGCTCCGGTAGTGCTCGGCGTCGGCGATCGCGACATTGTACATGATGTCGTCGAACAGCGGCGTCGGCGCGGTGTGCGATGCGCTCTCCAGCATGAGGAGTTCGCCGTCACGGACGCCGTGCTCACCGAGGCTGAGGGAGTTCGAGAACGGGGGGTGGCCGATCCGGGCGAGCACCCATTCGGCGGGCTCGTAGCGCTCGCCGTCGTTGTCGAAATCATTGGACCGGCTGTGCTGAGCGACCATGTCGACCACGCTCGGAATGACGAGCGCGACCGGCACATCGACCGGAATCGCCATGTCGACCTGCGTGTGCTTGGCCAGAATCGTCACCCGGGCCAGGTCCGGTGCGCGAACGATGCCGCGCGCGGAATCCTCTTCAAGATGATCGAGTCGCGCGTGCGTCAAAACTCCCCCAACTCCGTCTCTACCTCGTGTTTCCGCTCGACCGCTCAGACGATCGACAGTTTGCGGAACTCACCGTTCGGACAGCAGAATGCCTGACGAACCATACGACATGTCGGCCGCGACCTCTACACTGAGCCCGTCGCGAGGACAGGCAGCGAGTAGTCAAGCAGGGGGAGTCTTCGACCATGAGCACAGTCAGGTTCCAGCGCCGTGCCCGGCGCGAGATGCCGCGCACGCCAGGTGGCGAGGTCACGTTGCAGCCGCCGCCCGAGATCCCCCGGATCACCCCGGGCAACCTGCTGATGAAGCTGATGCCCGTCGTCATGGTCGTCGGCATGGTCGGCATGATGGCGCTGATGTTCACGCAGGGTGGCGACATGATGCGCAACCCGATGTCGATGATGTTCCCGCTGATGATGATCATGTCGATGGTCACCATGTTCGGCCAGGGAAGTGGCAAGGGCGCCAAGGCCGCCGAGGCCAACGAGGACCGCAAGGACTACCTGCGCTACCTCGACCAGGTCCGCAAGGACGTCGACGAAACCGCCAAACAGCAACGCGCCGCCGTCGAGTGGAGCCACCCCGAGCCCGGCCTGATCTGGATGCTCGCGGGCACCAGCCGCATGTGGGAGCGCCGCTCCGGCGACAAGGACTTCTGCCACGCCCGCATCGGTCTCGGCGGTCAGCGCCTGGCCACCCGGCTGGTCGCCCCCGAGACCGGCCCGGTCGAGGAACTGGAACCGATCGCCGCCGTCTCGCTGCGCCGCTTCGTCCGCGCGCATTCGACGGTTCCCGACCTGCCCACCGCCATCGCGGTGAAGGGTTTCGGCACCATCGCCCTCGACGGCGACCGCGCCCAGGCACGCGACATGACCCGCGCGATGCTGTTGCAGCTGTGCATGTTCCAGGCCCCCGACCAGGTGCTCGTCGCCGTCGTCTGCGGCCCCGACACCGCGCGCGAGTGGGAGTGGACCAAGTGGCTCCCGCACACCCAGCACCCCGAGGTCTCCGACGGCATCGGCACCCAGCGCATGTTCTACGGCTCCATCCGCGAAGCGCTGAGCAGCCTGCACCCGCTGCTCGGCAACCGCGTGCGCTACTCGCGTAACCAGCCGAACAACCCGAACCTGGTGCACGTCGTGATCGTCGTCGACGGCGGCCTGCTCGAAGCCGAGGACGATCAGCTCCGCGAATCCGGCTTCGAGGGCGTCACCATCATCGACCTGTGCAATTACGCACCCCGCCTTGCTGTTTCGCGCGGCATCAAGATGGTCGTCGAGGACGGCGAATGCCTCGGCCGCGGCGCCACCGGCAACCAGGAACGCTTCGCCACCATCGACCGCGTCAGCGCCGAGCAGGCCCAGCAGGCCGCCCGCCGCCTCGCCCCCTACCGCGCAGCCACCCAGCGCAGCAGCGATGTCGAGACCGACGACAACGAGACCATCTCCACCTGGTCGCAGCTGATGAGCCTCGGCGACATCGGCAACTTCAACCCCGCCAGCGCCTGGCGCCCGCGCTACGGTCGCGAACGACTGCGCGTCGCGTTCGGTGTCGGTGCCGACGGCAACCCGGTCGAACTCGACATCAAGGAAGCCGCCGAGAACGGCATGGGCCCGCACGGCCTGTGCATCGGCGCAACCGGTTCCGGTAAATCCGAGTTCCTGCGCACCCTCGTGCTCAGCCTGCTCGCCACCCACTCGCCCGACCAGCTCAACCTGGTCCTGGTCGACTTCAAGGGTGGTGCGACCTTCCTCGGCCTCGACGGCGTCCCGCACGTCGCCGCGGTCATCACCAACCTCGAAGACGAGGCCGACCTCGTCGACCGTATGAAGGACGCGCTGGCAGGCGAGATGAACCGCCGCCAGGAAGTCCTGCGCCAGGCAGGCAATTTCGCCAACGTCTCCGAATACGAGAAGGCCCGCGCCGCCGGCGCCGACCTCGACCCGCTCCCCGCGCTGTTCGTCGTGCTCGACGAGTTCTCCGAACTCCTCACCCAGCACCCCGATTTCGCCGAACTGTTCGTGATGATCGGCCGCCTGGGCCGCTCGCTGCACGTCCACCTCCTGCTCGCCTCGCAGCGCCTGGAAGAGGGCAAGCTCAAGGGCCTCGAATCCCACCTGTCCTACCGCATCGGCCTGAAGACCTTCTCCGCCAACGAGTCCCGCCAGGTCCTCGGCGTCCCCGACGCCTACAACCTCCCGAACTCCCCCGGCGGCGGCTACCTCAAGGCCGACTCCGGCGAGATTCAGCGCTTCCAGGCCTCCTACGTCTCCGGCCCCTACGTCGGCGGCGGCCCCCAGCGCGAGGTCACCAGCGCAGGCATCGTCGGCGGCGAAATCGACGTCAACGCCCGCCCGTTCAGCGCCAACCACGTCGGCTTCCGCACCGCCGACCGTGTCCCGGTCCCGGTCGAATCGACCTACGAGCCCGAGTCCCCCAGCGACGACGGCGACCAGATGTCGAACCTGAACATGCTGGTCTCCCGCATCACCGGCCACGGCCGCCCCGCCCACGAGATCTGGCTGCCGCCGCTCGATGACGCCCCGACCCTGGACCAGTTGATTCCGCGTTCGATCATCACCGGTGAGTACTCCGCCGCCGCCACCCTGCGTGCACCGATCGGCATCGTCGACCGGCCGTACGACCAGCGCCGCGACCCGATGATGCTGGACCTCTCGGGTTCGCGCGGCCATGTGGCGATCGTCGGTGGCCCGCAGTCGGGCAAGTCGACGGCACTGCGCTCCCTGGTGATGGCCATGTCGATGACCCACACCGCCGAGCAGGTGCAGTTCTACTGCCTCGACTTCGGTGGTGGCACCCTGTCCAGCCTGGAAGGTCTGCCGCACGTCGGCTCGGTCGCCAACCGGTTGGACCCGGACAAGGTCCGGCGCACGGTCGCCGAGATGAGCACCCTGGTCCGTCAGCGCGAACAGCGCTTCCACCAGCTGGGCATCGAGTCCATGGTGGAGTACCGCCGCCTGCGTGCGATGGACCCCAAGAGCAGCCCCGCCGCGGCAGGCGCCCACGCCGACCCCTACGGCGACGCCTTCCTCGTCATCGACGGCTTCGGCACGATCCGCCAGGACTACGAGGCACTTGAGCAGCAGATCACCAACCTTGCCCTGCAAGGACTCTCCTACGGCGTCCACGTCGTCATCGCACTGTCCCGGTGGATGGAAGCGCGCCCAGCCCTGAAGGACCAGATCGCCACGCGCATCGAACTCCGCCTCGGTGACCCGATGGACTCCGACATCGGCCGCAAGTTCGCCTCACTTGTGCCACAGGGCCGTCCGGGTCGCGGTATCACGCCGGACGCGCTGCACATGCTGATGGCACTGCCACGTGTCGACGGCAGCTCCGATCCGATGGATCTCAGTGTCGGTGTCGCGAATGCGGTCGAGTTGATCGCGCAGCGCACGCCTGGGCGCCCCGCCCCCGGCACCCGCACGCTGCCTGAGCTGCTCGAGCGCCCGGCGCTGCTGCAGGCGATGAACAATTGGCCGATGGGGTTGGATACCTCGCGGCCGAATCTGCAGGTTCCGATCGGTGTCAATGAGTCGGAACTGGCGCCTGCCATGCTCAATCTGGGTGAGACGCCGCACTTCTTGGTGTTCGGAGATAGTGAGTGCGGTAAGACCGCATTGCTGCGCGGCATCGTGCAGGGAATCGTGGAGTCGAATACGTCGGCCCAGGCCAAGATCATCCTTGGTGACTACCGCCGTACCTTGCTTGGCTCAGTCGAGACAAAACACCTTGCCGGTTATGCGCCCTCGTCAGAGGTGTTGACTGCATACGTGCAACAGATTGTCGGCATTCTGAAGTCTCGGATGCCCGGTCCGAAGATCACTCAGCAGGAACTGCGGGCGCGCTCTTGGTGGAGCGGGCCGGAGTTTTATCTAGTTATCGACGACTATGACCTGGTCGTCACATCGTCGGGCAATCCGCTCTCGCCTTTGATCGAGTTCATACCGCACGCCAAGGACATCGGCTTCCACCTGATCATCGCGCGCCGCTCGGGTGGTGCCTCGCGTGCGCTGTACGAGCCGGTCATCTCCCGGATGCGCGATGTCGGTTGCATCGGTCTCGTGATGAGCGGCAGCCGAGACGAAGGCCAGCTGTTCGGCACCGTGCGAGCCAGCGCGATGCCGCCGGGCCGCGGCACCCTGGTTACCAGGAACGCAATCGATCTGGTGCAGGTGGCATGGAGCCCGGCCTTGTGACCGATATCGACGTAGTGGTCAGCGATTCGCGCGTTCTGGCGCGGAACGCTGCCAGGCACGCGGATGTCGCACCCACGGTGTTGCCGGTGCGGGACGGCATCGTGGTCGGCGCACCGGTCGGTCCGATGCAGCCTGCGATCTCCGCCTTCGCGCTATCGGATTCGGCGTGGATCGGGTTCGAGCCGCAGCCGATGTCGACGGCCGCCGCCACCGATGCCGTGGTCGACCAGGTCTTCGCCGACCTGTCCCCGTCAACACCGGTCGGTTCGATTGGGGTCGCGCACCCGAGTTCCTGGTCAGCGGCACAGCGGACTGGTATTGGTCGCTCCTTCGGGCGGTACTCCGGTTCGATCGTGCTGGAATCTATCGCTGTTCGTGTCGCCAGGTCGCGACAGTCGTTCGCGGCGTCGGAACTCATCGTGGTCATCGAGATCGGGTCGCTGGACGTCATGGTTACCGCGGTCAACCGAACCAGGGATCAGATCGAGGTTACCGCCAGCGAACTCGAACCGACCCTGGCCGCGGGTGACTGGAACGACGATGCGGTCGAACTGCTGATCTCCATAATTAGCAAGGTGCTCGGCGGCTACCGTCCGTCCTCGGTGATCCTCGTCGGCCCGCATGACGAGCCGCTCTTGGATCGTCTCCGTCAGTTCGTCACAGAGTCGTGGACGGCACAGCCGACGCCACTAGTCCAGGCGATGCCTACAACAGGGCTGCTGCTTTCACCGTCGGCTCACAACGAACAGCGCTCCCGCCAAGCTCCGGAGCACAACGCCGACTGGGTCGGTACCCTGCGTGAGCGAGCCGCCGCCACAGCGCCTTCCCCGCGCTTAGCCACAGCGAAAATCGTTGCGGCAGCAGCAGTACTGGTCACCGTGCTCACCGTCGGCGTGGTCGTAACCACCCGCGGCAGCGATGCCGACGCGGCAACCGCCTCCACGACTTCCCGGATGGCACCGGTAACCACCCAAGTGCCCTTGACACCGAGCGCACCACCAACGCTGGGTTCGGGCGCCGCCGCACCACGACACCACGTGATGGGTCGCGTCACCTTCAATATCCCGGTGGAGTGGCAGCTCACCGCCGGATCCAACACGGACCGAGCCGCGCTCGTTTCGCGCGGCGCCACCCCCGCCCGGATTACTGTGACATACAACACTGTTGCAGAACAGGCTGGATATGATGAAGTGCTAAGGGACATCACAGCACGTATCGCGAAGGCTGAACCAGGGCGGTTCGGCACCCCCGAGCGTGACGTGGTGTTCGCTGGGCGCCGGGGGATCGGCTACCAAGAATCTCCTGGCGACGGATCCGTCGTCAGGTGGTACGTCCTACTCGACCACGGCATCCAGACCAACGTCGGTTGCCAGTACGGCCCGGGAGGATGGGGGACTGTCAGCACTGCTTGTGAGGAAGTGATGAAGACTGTCACGATCTCGCCGTAGGTCCGGAAAACTCTTCCGAAAATGATGGAACCGAACGCGCCGATGGTGCGTCCAACCAAGATGAAGGGGCGCAGATCGCCAGCAGGGGGGTCTGGCCCACCGTTGACTGCGAAGGAGTCACAAGATGGGTTTCAGTGCGGAGCCGGCCGAGATTAAGAGCTTCTCCGAGAGCATGAAGGTCAAGCACGACGATATCAATGCCATGATCCTGAGGGCCGACGGTCTCGCTCAGGACGTGAATAATCCGGCCTTCCAGGGCGCAGCGGGCACGGCATTCCAGCAGTCGATGACCAGCTACCTCAATGCCGCCCGGAGCATGAACCAGAAGCTTTTCGAATCTTCCGACAATGTTGCAACTGTCGCGAACACGATCAGCGAGACAGAGATCGGGGTCGCGCAGGAAATCATCGCGTCCCACGAGCTCGATCTTTCCTAAAAGACATCACATAATACAAGGAGGGTAAAAAATGGCTGACCTCGGTGCAATCCGGTATGAATTCGGTGCGATCAACGATTCCGGTACCGGTCTGAAGAAGGCGGCGGAGGATATCACCACCGCGCTGCAGGACTACGAGAACGAGTTCCAGCGTTTCATTGAGGCGAACTGGTCCGAGGGTGCGGGTTCGACTGCGTTCGCTGTCATTCAATCCAAGTGGCAGGGTGATGCGATCCAGCTGAACACTGCCCTCGCGGCCATTGGTACCAAGACCCTGTCGGGTGCGGAAAACATGAAGGCGATGGACGGGCAACTCGCCAAAATGCTTGAGGGCTGATCTTCCATTCAACGGCGGGTCCGGGTAACAGTCCGGACCCGCTGTTTTGGTTCATATCGCGCTGTGGCAGTGATCTTTGGCGGGGCCGCTTGTCGGCCCTATTCAGCCAACGACCCCCGCCCGCGCGGCCCCATACGATCTGCGCAATCCCCGTAGAGCTCTGGCAAAGTCGGATCTCAGCGGGTGATCAGTAGTTCGACGGGCCGGTTGATGTCGCGAGCGTGATGTCTGTCGGTGGGCATTGGCGATGTTGCGGAGGCCGGCCATAACCTGGGCCTGAGCCAGGTTGAGAACGGTTGATCCGCAGTCTCAGGCAAGCGGTGTCGGCCCGATCAGCGGGTTCGCTGTCGGTACCACAGGCCCGGATTGTATTTCCGGATTGACATGATGGTCAATCCGAAACCAGCTACGTCAGGCCGAAGGCCCCGCGAAAGATCGAGGTTAGCCTGCCGTCGCGAGTAACTTGTACTGTGCAGCAGCCCGTTGACGCACTTCTTGAAGGTTTGCCCCAGCAACCGAAATGACGTATCGGCCGACTGGCGCAATGCATCGCGGGTTGTTGACTCCAGTCATGTTGAGGTTCGGATCTAGGTCGTAGCAATGCGCCACCGGGAGGTGTGCTGGGGCTTCGGCCTTAACAAGACCAACTGTGTTCAATGCACCGTTCCTGAGCGCTGCTACCAGGCGCATGGCGGCTGCGTCGTCGCGAGCTCGGTAGACGGTTGCCCCGTTTATCGCAACGTAGTCGACGCCTGTATCGGCGAATGCGGACGACAATGCGGCAGGCCGCTCTGTGAGTGCTAGCGCAGCGTGCGCCGGGTAAACGGCGGCTCCAGAGTGTGGCTTGTCTCTGGGAAGGGTTTTGCTGAGCAGCCCCTCGGTATCGAGT
>NZ_JBHXAY010000030.1:0-62389 GCF_042728775.1 Nocardia sp. NPDC060259 | reverse complement strand
GGCAACGCCCTCCCCCTCGCCGACGCCTCCGCCGAGGGTGCCGAGCGACTTCCTCGACGAGCTGCTCGCCTGAGCCCGGGTGCGCGCGCACCCGGGCTCAGGCGCGAACTACGGCTGCCACCAGGGGCGCAGCGGCACGGTCCAGGCGCCGTCGGAACCCAGCTTCACCCCGAGCACGTGATGCAGCTGCACCACATTGCGCTGGAAGCCGAGCCTGCACCCGGCCATGTACAGGCCCCACACCTTCGCGGTGCCCTCGCCGACCTCGGCGACGCACGCGTCCCAGTTCTCGACCAGGTTCTTGCACCATTCGTGCAGGGTCAGCGCGTAGTGCTCGCGCAGGTTCTCCTCGTGCAGTACTTCCAGGCCGATGTTCTGGATCTCGGAGACGATGCGGCCCGAGCCGATCAGCTCGCCGTCCGGGAAGACGTAGCGGTCGATGAAATCGCCCGCCTTGGTGGTGCGGGTGTTGTCCGGCCGGGTGATGCAGTGGTTGAGGAACAGGCCGCCGTCGCGCAGCTTGTCCTTGATGTAGCCGAAGTAGAACGGGTAGTTGTGCACGCCGATGTGCTCGGTGAGGCCGATGGAGGAGACCGCGTCGAATTCGCCCTCGGGGATGTCGCGGTAGTCGCTGTGCCTGACCTCGGCCAGCTCGCTCAGGCCCTCCTCGGCGATCTTCTGCTGCGCCCAGGCGGCCTGCTCGGCCGAGAGCGTCGCACCGATCACCTTGACCCCGCGCCGGGCCGCGTAGCGGACCATGCCGCCCCAGCCGCAGCCGATGTCGAGCAGCCGGTCGCCTTCCTTCAGCCGCAGCTTCTCGAAGATCAGCCGGTACTTGTTCTCCTGGGCCTGCTCGAGGGTCCAGTCCGGCTCGCCGTAGACCGCGCAGGTGTAGGTCATCGACGGGCCGAGGACGTACTCGTAGAACTTGTTCGAGACGTCGTAGTGGTGGTGGATGGCCTCGGCGTCGCGAGTCTTGGAGTGGCGCAGGCCTTCCAGGGCGATCCGGCGCCAGCGGGGCAGCGTCTCCTGCGGCGGCGGCGCGATCGGCTTGAGCCGTTCCCAGCCCAGCGAGCGCGCGATGGTGACCAGCGACAGCGCCGACGGGCGATGGAACTTCATCGCCTGCATGGCCTTCAAGAGTTCGTACGGGTCGCCGGGATGCACGCCGTCGGTGACCATGTCGCCGGCGATGTAGGCGCGTGCCATGCCGAGGTCGCCGGGCGCCGAGGCCAGGTAGTTGATGCCGCGTGGCGTCTTGATCTCGAGGGTGTAGGGCGCGGTCTCCGGTCCCGTCGCGCTGCCGTCGTAGGCCTTCAGGCGGATCGGGATCTCACCGTCGATGAGTGTCTCGAACACCTCGGCAATGCTGAGCCGGGTTCCCAGCTCGGCGAATACCTCGGATCGGTCCTTGAATGTCGTCACTTGCGTTGCACCGCCTTCGAATACAGATTCAGCAGTCGTTGGTCCGGGTCGTAACGGTTCTTCAGTGCGGCATACGTCTCGCCGCCGTACAGCGCGGCGAATTCGTCCTCGGCGTAGTAGGAATCCGAGTACAGCGATTTGTGCCCGTCGAATTCGGACACGATCTTCTCGATCGCGCGGTTGGCCGCCCCCTCCGGTTGGCCCGGCTTGCTCGGGACGGCCGACCAGAATCCGACATTGACGTAGGTGCGCCCTGGTTCGAGCGGATACAGCGGCCACGGACGGTCGCCCGCCGGGTCGGCCGCGTTCTCCCGCAACCGCAACGGGCACAACCAGATCGGCTCGATCGGTATTTCCTTCAGGAACCATTCGACGAAGTCGGCGGTGCGGTGCACCGGCACCTCGATGTCCTGGACCACCCGTTCCTGCGGCGGGTTGCCCTTGCGGGCCTCCAGGCGGTCGCCGATGTGGTACTTGCGGTCGAGGGCGACGAGTTTCCAGTAGAAACTGCTGCGGCGCAGCGACTTCGGCCAGAAGCGGCGGATCTTCGGGTTCTGGGTGCCGAAGGCGCGCGAGCACCAGAACCAGTCGGTATCCCAGCGCCACAGGTAGTCGTGGATGGTCAGCCGGTCCGGTTTCACTCCGTTGGGGTGCTGGATGGACCGGTAATAGATGTCCATGCCGGTGTAGTCGCTGACCGGGCCCGGCTCGTCGGTCTGCCTGCCGAGGGTCAGGTAGCTCTCGGTCGCGGTGAACACGACGCCGTCGAGGTAGTCGACCTGCTCGCCGTCATAGCTGCGCTCGGTGACGATGCGCTCCAGCTCGGCTTCCAGCTCGCGCAGGTCGTGGAAGCGCACGTGGCGCAGCGCGACATAGGGCTTGACGGGTTCGAGCTCGATCTTCAAGCGGACCGTGTAACCCAGGGTGCCGTAGGAATTGGGGAAACCCTTGAACAGATCGGCGCGGTCGCCATCCGGCTTGACGGTGATGATCTCGCCGGAACCGGTCAGCACGTCCATTTCCAGCACGGATTCGTGCGGCAGGCCGTTGCGGAACGAGGTCGACTCGATGCCGAGACCGGTGACCGCGCCACCCAGGGTGATGGTCTTGAGCTGCGGAACCACCAGCGGCGCCAGGCCGTAGGGCAGCGTCGCCGTGACCAGGTCCTCATAGGTGGTCATCCCGGCGACGTCGGCGGTTCTGGAATTCGGGTCGACGGCGATCACCTGCCCGAGACCTGACACGTCGAGGCCGGGCGCGGTGGTCGCCGCCCTGGCCCGGAACAAGTTCGACGTCTTCTTCGCCAAGCGGACGACGGCGCCGGGTGGAATGGCGCGATAGCTTGCCAGCAGTCGCTCCACACCCGCTCGGTGCGCGGCATATCCAGACTCGCGTGCGGCCGGTTCGTGGCCGACCCTACCCAAAAGACTCACTGCCACGGGTTCGACGCTAGTACGACCGTGTCCGTCCGGCTACCAGATAACTGCACGCCACGACGAAATGTCACGCATATGTTTCTCTTTTCGCCCAACCTGGTCGGCCGATCCGATCTTGCGCAAGGCAGGATGTAACCAGGTCGAGACATCGCACCCCCGACAAGGAGTCAACAGTGGGACAGGTCAGCGCCAGCAGTTCGATTGTCGTCGCCGCGGATCCGCAGCGCACGCTCGAAGCGATCGGTGACTACGAGACGATCCGTCCGCGCATCCTTTCCTCGCACTACCACGACTACAAGGTCGTCGAGGGCGGTAAGGGCGCGGGCACCGTGGTGGAGTGGACGTTGCAGGCCACCGAGAAGCGTTCGCGCAACGTGCGCGCGAACGTCACGGTGTCGGACTCGATCCTCACCGAGCGCGACGCCAACTCCTCGATGGTCAACACCTGGACCGTCACCCCGGACGGCGCGGGCTCGCAGGTCACCCTCCGCACCACCTGGCAGGGCGCAGGTGGTGTGTCGGGCATCTTCGAGGGCATCTTCGCCCCGCTCGGCCTGAAGAAGATCCAGGCCGAGGTGCTCGCGAACCTGGCGCGCGAGCTCGCCTGAGCGTTACTCCTTGCCGATGTCGAAGAGATTTCCTTCGGGGTCGGCGAGGGTGACCCACTGCTGGCCGTACTCGTCGAAGTCGCCGATGTGCTTGGCGCCCAAGCTGATCGCGCGCTCGACGTAGTCGCGCCACTGGACGGAGTGGAAGTCCAGGTGCACGACGTTCTTGCCCGGCGTCTTGTCGGGCACCTTGATGAACATCAGCACCGGCGAGGCGCCGGAGGTCTGGCCGACGGTGGCGAAGAACGCCGAGGCCTCCGGGTCGACGGGCCGGTCGAGCAGCTGGGCGTAGAACTCGGCCAGCGCGGTCGCGTTGTCGCAGTCGAACGTGACATTGCCAAGGGCGAGGGTCATCGGGTTTCTCCTTCGGTGATCGGCCAGCACACTTCGGTGCGGTAGTCGGCCGGGTTATCGGTGAGGTCAGGTCCGACGAGATAGCGCTCGCGGACCGGTTCGTCGGGGGCGACGGTGTCGTGCTCGGCGACATGGCTGCCCAGCGCGCCGTAGGTGCGGTCGAAGTCCTCGAACGCGCCCGTGTGCACGGCGACGGCGAAGCGGCGGGCCGGGAATTCGGTGATCGCCAGCCCGTCGGGCGGGGTGAGCTCGGTGCCGGGCGGCAGCGGTACGTACGCGGTGACGGCGCCGGTGTCCTCGGCGAAGAACTCCGTCGAATAGGTCGCGCCCGCAACACCTCCCGGTGTCACGCCCGCACCGAGCAGGCTCACGTACAGCTGTTCGAACGTGACGCCGCACCACTGCGCGATCGCGCCGCGTTCGACCCGCTCGGTGCGGGTGAGCGCGGTGAACGCCGGCTCGACCCGATAGTCGACGCGCAGCGGCGGCGCGGGCTCGGTGAGCAGCGCGCGCAGCGACGCGACGACCTCGCGGGTCCGCAGTAGTTCGGCTTCCATCCTGGTCAGATGCGCGCGCAGGGTGGCGTCGCGGTCGGCCGGGTCGGCGGCGGCGAGCACAGTGCGGATCTGCGGCAGCGGCATGTCCAGGTCGCGGAGTCTGCGGATCAGGTGCGCCGTCTCCACCTGGTCGGTGCAGTAGCGGCGGTACCCGGTGCCCGCGTCCACCGCGACCGGCTCCAGCAGCTCGATCTCGTGGTAGTAGCGCAGCGTCTTGACGCTCAGATGGGTGAGGCGGGCGAACTCGCCGATCGCCACGGTGGCTGTCATGAGAATCAGCCAACACCCTCCAGCGGGGGGAGGGTCAATATCGACTCACGCGGGCGCGAGGATGAACGCGGTGATCAGCGGCCACTCGCCCTCGCGCCACCACGAATAGCCGAACCAGACACCCGGGGTGATCTCGCGGATCTCGTCGTAGACCTGCGGTGTCGGTGACGGGGCGTAGTTCAGTGCCCAGGCGGGACGGCCGTCGAGGATGGACGGCGCCTGGTAGACATCGGCGGGAAACGCCTCGGTGCCGACCACCCGGTTGGTCAGGGTGCCGCCGTCGGGGCCGGTGCGGAACACCTTGCCGGTCCACAGGGCGGGCGCCACCGCCACCAGCTGCGGCGGGCGGGTCACCCAGCCGTTGGTGACACCCGTCGGCACTGCGCCCGCCTGCGCGTCGCGGTAGATCTGGTCCTGCTGGGTGACACTGCAGCGAGTACGCAGCGAATTGAGGGTCGCCGCGGAATTGCCGGGATCGACAACGCAGCCGTTCCCGTAGTCGGCGCGCTCCGCGGCAGGCTCGGCCGACGCGGTGACCGGTGCTAGAACGAGCAGGCCAACGGCTGACACCGAGACGGTGATCAGGGACGCGCGGATGACACTCATCTGTTCTCCCTAGAATTGCTGAACCTGGATCCGACCCCGATCGATCCTAGGCGTGAGGCCCATCCCCGGATCTGTTGCGGGCAGGCAGCAATCAAGCTGTTACCAGGAAGGTCACGGATAACGGCACGGTCGGTAGGCGCCACCGCGGCGGCGGGTGTGGGAGTATCCCGGCGGCGCGTGAGGGCTACGCTTGACGCGGACGAAACTTCTGGAGAGGACGTGCTGTGCAACCCGGTGATGGTCAGTTCGATATGCAGGCCCTGCTCGCGCAAGCCCAGCAGATGCAGCAGGCGGTGATGCAGGCCCAGGCCGAGCTCGCCGAGTCCGAGGTGCAGGGGCAGGCCGGTGGCGGTCTGGTCCAGGCGACCATCAAGGTCAGCGGTGAGGTCATCGCGCTGACGATCGACCCGAAGATCGTCGATCCCACCGATGTCGACGGCCTGCAGGACCTGGTGATCGGCGCGATCAACGACGCCATGGCCAACGCGCAGAAGCTGGCCGCCGAGCGTCTCGGCCCGCTCTCGCAGGGCCTCGGCGGCGGTTCGATGCCCGGTCTGCCCGATTTCTGATGTATGAGGGGCCGGTTCAGGATCTGATCGACGAGCTGGGCAAGCTGCCCGGCGTCGGTCCGAAGAGCGCACAGCGCATCGCTTTTCACCTGCTGCAGGTGGAACCGCCGGAGATCGACCGGTTGCAGGCCGCGCTGCAGAAGGTGCGCGACGGCGTGCAGTTCTGCGTCTCGTGCGGCACCGTGGCCGATGGTGAGCTGTGCCGGATCTGTGCCGACCCGCGCCGCGACCGCACGATGATCTGTGTGGTCGAGGAACCCAAGGATGTGCAGGCGATCGAGCGCACTCGCGAGTTCCGTGGTCGCTACCACGTGCTCGGCGGTGCGCTCGATCCGCTCAGCGGCGTCGGCCCCGATCACCTGCGGATCAGGGAACTGCTGACCCGCATCGGCAATCAGGACGACGGCGTCGACGTGAGCGAGGTGATCATCGCGACCGACCCGAACACCGAGGGCGAGGCGACGGCCACCTACCTGGTGCGCATGCTGCGCGATTTCCCCGGGCTCACCGTCACCCGGCTGGCTTCCGGTCTGCCGATGGGCGGCGATCTGGAGTTCGCCGACGAGCTGACGCTCGGCCGCGCGCTGTCGGGCAGGCGGGCGCTCTAGAACTCCACGCGGGTCCAGGTCACCTCGGCACCGGCGTCGTGGTTCTCGGTGGTCCAGTCCCAGATGATGCGGGCGACCTGCGCCGGATCCTCGACGGTGGTGCCGAAGTGCTTGTCGGGCGAGCCGTCGCGGTATTCGACGGTGTAGGGGCCCGTCGGGTCGCGGTAGGTCTGGATGTAGCGCTGCTCGCCGCGTTCGACGATCAGGTACGGGTTCGGGTCGGCCAGTCCGGCGACCCACTGGTGCGCCAATTCCTCGGTGAGATACGGGAATTCGCCTGCGCCACCGTGGGTGACGGCGACCGGCACGTGCCCGGCCGGGTCGATCAGCCAGCTCAGCTGCGGGTCGTAGACGGCGTAGCCGCGCGGGGTGGCGAGGTCGAAGAGCAGGGTGCGGACGAAGCCGATCGCGTCGTACGGCGACGGGATGTAGAGCGTGGTCCCGTTCGCGCCGCCGACGGATTCCACGCTGAGGAACGAGTCGTCTACCGGCAGTTCGTTGTTGCGGGCGTTCAACTCGGCCGCGATCTCGGCGATCGCGTCGGACTCCGGCTGACCTTCCTGGGCGGCCAGGTACGCGTCCACCTCGTCGACGGAGGTGGCGACGCCGGACGGCAAGAGGATGTGGTCGTAGCTCACCCGCCCCACCCTACGGGCTGTGACATCGGCGGCTGGCGCCGCGGGTATCGGCCCTGTGACCTCGATTCTTCCCTCCCTCCGGGCACTCCTTCGTCGCACCCTCCGGTCAGTCCAGAATCGAGGGCGGGCCGATACCATTTCCGGTGTGTTTCGACCCGGTGCCCGTCGGGAAACTCCGGTTTCGTCAGGCCACGGCGCACGGGTGGGGTGTGGTCAACTGGGTGCATGGGCATCAAGGTGTCACTCGAGCACCGGACCGCGTACTCCTTCGATCGTCTCGTCGACGTGCATCCGCACGAGGTGCGGCTACGGCCCGCGCCGCATTCGCGGACGCCGATCGAGGCCTACTCGCTGCGGGTGTCACCGCCCGGACACTATGTGAACTGGCAGCAGGACGCGTTCGGCAATTTCGTTGCGCGGCTGGTGTTCCCGGAGCCGACCCGGGAGTTGTCGATCACCGTGGGGTTGATCGCCGATCTCGAGGTGGTCAACCCGTTCGACTTCTTCGTCGAGGACTACGCCGAGCATTTCCCGTTCGCCTATCCCGAGGCGCTGGCCGCCGACCTGGAGCCGTATCTGCGCCCGGTCGACGAGGCGGAGCCGGGATCGGGGCCGGGGGAGCTGTTGCGCGACTGGGTGCGGGTGCATCGCGCGCAGGGCCGTATCCGTTCCATCGACTACCTGGTCGAACTCAACTACGCCCTGCGCAACACCGTCGACTACACGGTGCGGATGGAGCCGGGCGTGCAGACGCCCGACGACACGCTGCGCCGCCGGCTCGGTTCCTGCCGTGATTCGGCGTGGCTGCTCGTCGCCATCCTGCGCGAACTCGGCCTGGCGGCGCGTTTCGTCTCCGGCTACCTGGTGCAGCTGACCGCGGACACGCCCGCGCTGGACGGACCGTCCGGGCCGAGCGCCGACTTCACCGACCTGCACGCGTGGACCGAGGTGTACCTGCCGGGCGCGGGCTGGATCGGCATGGACCCCACCTCCGGCCTGTTCGCGGGCGAAGGACACATCCCGCTCGCCGCGACCCCGCACCCCGGCGCCGCCGCTCCGATCACCGGCGCGACGGGGATCACCGAGGCCACGCTCGAATTCAGCAATGTGGTGCGGCGGGTGCACGAGGACCCGCGAGTCACCCTGCCCTACACCGATTCCCAGTGGGAGCGGATCACCGCGTCCGGCGCGGCCGTCGACAAGCGGATGGCCGCCGCCGACGTTGGCCTGACGATGGGCGGCGAACCGACGTTCGTCTCCATCGACGATCAGATGAGTGCCCAGTGGACCACCGATGCCGATGGCCCGCACAAACGCGAACGCGCCGTCGACCTGGCCGACCGCCTGCGCTCGATCTACGCGCCGACCGGATTGGTGCAGTACCGCCAGGGCAAGTGGTACCCCGGAGAACCGTTGCCGCGCTGGGAGATCGCCATCGCGTGGCGGGCGGATGGTGAGCCGGTGTGGACCAGGCAGGACCTGCTCGCCGACCCGTGGTCACCAGTCGCGGGCGACCTCGCCGGGCCGTCGCCGGTGTCCGACGCCGCCGCCGGTAATTCGGAAGATGGTGCGGCACAGGACCGCGACGGCGCCCCGGTGAACGATGCCGCGTCGCACGATGACGGCGACGGGGCACGTGGCGCTGTACCGGGTGCCGGGTCGCCGGTTGCGGGAGCGAACGGCCGCGACGTCCCACCGGGGCGCGACACGGCGCCGGGCGGACTCGCCCTGGCTGGGGACCGCGCACAGAGCACAGCGGCGCAGCAGCCCAACGCTGCTGCGACCCGACCGGTCGAAGGCCACCCCACCTCTACCGCTGTTCTGCCACGGCGCAATTCGGTGCGTCCCGGTGTCGCTGCGGCTCGATCGCTGATCGCCCATGTCGCCGGCACGCTCGGCTTGCCCGACAGCCAGGTCCGCCCCGCCTTCGAGGACCCACTGGCACGGTTGGCCGCCACCGTCACCGCACCGGTAGGCGAACCGCCGGAGGCCGATCTCGACCCGGCCGAGGATTCGCCCGCTACCCGGCGAGCGCTTCTCGGCCGCCTCGACGAGTCCGTCAACGAGCCGACCGCCTACGTGCTGCCTCTTCACCGCAGGGACGACGGCGTGGGCTGGGCCAGTGCCGACTGGCAGCTGCGTCGCGGTCGCGACGGGGACGATGGTCCCGGCCGGATCGTCCTGACGGACGGTGATTCGCCCGCGGGACTGCGGCTTCCGCTGGACTCGGTGTCCTGGCACACCCCGCCGCCGCTCCCGGAAGCCGATCCACTGTTCCAGGGTCCGCTGCGGCTGCCACGCGCGGAACCACCCGCCGTGCTCGAACCGGCGGACTTCACCCCGACCACCGCGCTCGTGGCCGAGGTGCGGGCGGGGCGGTTGCATGTGTTCCTGCCGCCGGTCGGCGAGCTCGACGACTTCCTCGACCTGATCGCCAAGGTAGAGCAGGCCGTGGTCGCGCTCGGTCAGCCGGTGGTGCTGGAGGGTTACGCGCCACCGAACGACGCTCGGCTGCACACCTTCTCGGTGACGCCCGATCCTGGCGTTATCGAGGTGAACATCATGCCGACCAGCTCGTTCGCCGAGCAGGCCGTGGTGCTCGGCACCCTCTACGAGCAAGCCAGGCTGGCCAGGCTGAGCACCGAGTCGTTCGATGTCGATGGCACCCACGGCGGTACCGGCGGCGGCAACCACATCACCCTGGGCGGGGTCTCGCCCGCGCGCTCGCCGCTGCTGCGCAGGCCCGATCTGCTGGTGTCGATGCTGACCTACTGGCAGCGTCATCCGGCGTTGTCGTATCTGTTCGCCGGCCGTTTCGTCGGCCCGACCTCGCAGGCACCGCGCGCCGACGAGGCGCGCGAGGGCGTGCTGTACGAACTCGAGATCGCCTTCGCCGAGATCGCCCGATTGACCGGCGCGCAGACAGCAGCCGACAAGCCATCCGAAATCCGTTCCGCCCCTTGGCATATCGACCGCGCCCTGCGGCATCTGCTGACCGATCTCACCGGCAACACCCACCGCGCCGAGTTCTGTATCGACAAGCTCTACAGTCCCGATTCCGCGCGCGGCAGGCTCGGCCTGCTGGAACTGCGCGGCTTCGAGATGCCGCCGCATTTCCAGATGGCGATGGTGCAGTCGCTGCTGGTGCGCGGCTTGGTCGCGATGTTCTGGGACAAGCCCTGCCGCGCGCCGCTGCTGCGGCACGGCGACAACCTGCACGGCCGGTACCTGCTGCCGCACTTCCTGATGAGCGATATCGCCGAGGTCGCCGCCGATCTGCGCGCGCACGGCATCGACTTCGACACCAGCTGGCTCGACCCGTTCACCGAATTCCGTTTCCCGCGGATCGGCACCGCGATGATCGGCGACGTCGAACTGGAACTGCGCGGCGCGATCGAACCGTGGCTGACCCTCGGTGAGCAGACCACCGGCCAGGGCACGGCGCGCTATGTCGACTCCTCGGTGGAGCGGTTGCAGGTGCGGGTGGTCGGCGCCGACCGCGGCCGCTACGTGGTGACCTGCAACGGCATGCCGGTACCACTGCTGGCCACCGACAAGACCGATGTGCAGGTGGCGGGCGTGCGCTATCGCGCCTGGCAGCCGCCGAACTCGCTGCATCCGTCCATCACGGTGGACGCGCCGCTGGTGTTCGACCTGGTCGACGCCGCGACCGGCCTCTCACACGGCGGCTGCACCTATCACGTCGTCCATCCCGGCGGCCGCGCCTTCGACGACGCGCCCGTCAACGCGGTGGCCGCGCAGTCGCGCCGCAACCGTCGCTTCGAGGCGGCGGGGCATACGGTGAATCCGATGGATCCCGCCGAGCTCCGTGCGAAGATCGCGGCGCGGTCGACCGATGTCGGTGCGCCGGGCATCCTGGATCTACGTCGCGCGCGCACCGTGTGGGACTGGGCCGACGGCCGGTAGGCGACAACAGGAAGCGAGGTCGGCTCGGTGACTCAGCGCGACGAGGCGCTACGGGACGGGAAGGCACCGGGCGTGCGCGCTCAGGTCGCCGAGCAGTTGGCGCGGTACCGGGCCGAGAGCAAGACGGGGGCGCGCTACGACGAGTGCGGCAGGCCGACCCGGGGCTACTACGACGAACTGGTCGACGGACGTGGCCGGGTGCGGTCGATGTGGTCGGAACTCTCGGCCGACTTCGTCGACCAGGGCATCAGCGGACTCGGCCGGATCGATCACCGGGTCCGCAGACAGATCGAGGACGACGGCGTCACCTACACCGAAGTCGGGCTCGGCGACGACGCGCCGACCCCCATGCCGTGGCGGCTCGACCCGATCCCGCTGCTGGTCTCCGCCGACGACTGGACCCGCCTGGAAACCGGTCTGGTGCAGCGCTCGCTCGTGCTCGACGAGGTGCTCACCGATGTCTACGGCCCGCGCAGGCTGATCGCCTCCGGTCTGCTGCCGCCGGAGATCGTGTTCGGCAACACCGGGTATGTGCGGGCCGCGCACGGCATCACCATCCCCGGCACCCACCAGCTGTTCCTGCACGCCTGCGACATCAGTCGCTGGAGCGACGGGCAGTTCCGGGTGCTGGCCGACTGGGCGCAGGCGCCGTCGGGCGCGGGCTACGCGCTGGCCGACCGCCGCGTCGTCGCCTCGGCGATCCCCGAGGCGTTCGAGCACGCGGGCCCGCGCCCGCTCACCCCGTTCGCGCGGGCCATGCGGCTGATGCTCGAGGAAGCCGCGCCCGAGCTGGCCGACGGCGAGGAACCGGTCGTCGTCGTGCTGAGCCCGGGCTCGCATTCCGAAACCGCGTTCGACCAGGCCTATCTCGCGCAGACGCTCGGCTTCCCGCTGGTCGAGAGCGCCGACCTGGTCGTGCGCGACGGCGCGCTGTGGATGCGCTCGCTCGGCAGTCTGGAACGGGTCGACGTGGTGCTGCGCCGCGTCGACGCCGAGTTCTCCGATCCGCTCGACCTGCGTCCCGATTCGCGTCTCGGCGTGGTCGGGCTGGTCGAGGTCCTGCGCCGCGGCGCTGTCACGGTGGTCAACACCCTCGGCAGCGGCCTGCTGGAATCGCCCGCGCTGAGCGCGTTCCTGCCGCGGATCGCCCGCTCGGTCCTCGGCACCGACCTGCAGCTCGACGGGATGCCCGCCTACTGGGGCGGCGACGACACCGAGCGCGCGCACCTCGTCGCGCACCTCGGTGACCTGGTGATCCGTTCCGCCGTCGACGGATCGACGATCTTCGGGCCGAGCCTGGCCGCCGCCGAACGCGCGGAACTCGCCGCGCGGATCGAGGCCGAGCGGTGGAAATGGGTCGGGCAGGAACCCGCCGAGTTCTCGGTCGCGCCCGCGGTCGAAGGAGAGGCGGGGATCGCGCCTGCCCCGGTCGGCATGCGGTTGTTCTCGCTGGCCCGGCGCGGTGGCTATACGGCCATGTCGGGTGGGCTCGGCCAGCAGCGGATGCGGCTGGAACCGACGCGCAGCGTGATCAAGGTGGCGGCCAAGGATGTCTGGGTGCGCGCCGCGCCTGCGACCGCGCCCGCCGTCGGCGCCGACGCGCCGCACGAGGAACGGCTGCGCCGGGCCGTGCCGGTCGTCGAGGCGATCAGTTCGCCGCGTGTGCTCAACGATCTGTTCTGGATGGGCCGCTACAGCGAACGCGCCGAAGCGGTGGTCCGGTTGCTCGCGGCGACCCACGACGTCTATCAGGACTACCGGTACCGGCCTTGGCTGGAAGGCGCCGAGGCGTTGCCGATTCTGATGCGGGCGTTGTCGGTGACCACGGGCACGGTCGCGCCGGAATCGGTGTTGCCCAACGTGACCAGGCCTGTCGGCGCGCTGGTCAGGGTGGAGCCACAGGCCGGCGATGGGGCGAGTTCCAGCGCGCCGGACGCCGCCACACCGGGCCGGTCCTCGAACTCGAAGGACGGGGAGATCACCAGTGCGGAGTCTGCCGAGGCGGATTCCGATGACGAGCAGTCCTCGCCGTGGGAGCGCGCGGGGACGAGTGCGCTGGCCCGTGCCCTGCGCACCACGGGAAGTGCGGCCGAGCGCGGCACGGAGTCCGCGGAGGATGACCGTGACGATCGCGAGCGCCAGGATCAGGTGAAAGCCACCGCACGCCCCAAGGTTTCGGGCAAGCCGGTCAGCGCGGAACCCCGCGCCGTCGCCGGCGCCTCCGCCGCGGGCTTCCAATACCTGGCCACGCTCACCGGCGACCGGCATCTGCCCGGCTCGCTGTCCTACGCCGTCGACCACTACGGTTCGGCGGCGCGCGCCGTGCGCGACCAGCTCTCCGGTGATACCTGGATGATCGTCGGCGCCGTCGATCGCGCGCTGGCCGAATTCCGGAGTGCCAGTACCGAACAGGAGACCGCGCTGTCCTCGGTGCACTCGCTGTCGCTGGCCGCGCTGCTGTCCCTTTCCGGCATCGGCGCGGAATCGCTGGTGCGTGACACCGGCTGGTATGTCATGGACATCGGCAAACGGATCGAACGCGGACTCGCGCTGACCTCGCTGCTCAATGCCGCACTGGCGCAGGCGAGTCCGCCCGAGGTGGAGCGGGTGGTCACCGATTCGGTGCTCGTCGCCACCGAGTCCGCGGTGAGTTACCGCCGCCGCCACCGTGGTTCGGCGCATGTCGCCGCGCTGGCCGGGCTGCTGCTGTTCGACGCGGGCAACCCGCGATCGCTGGTGTACCAGCTCGACCGCCTCGAAGCCGATTTCCAGGCGCTGCCGGGAGGTTCCGGCGCGTCCAGGTCACAGCGGTTGCTCGCCGACGCCCAGCGCATGCTGCGCCGCATCGACCCGGCCGAGCTGGAAACCACCGACGCCGACGGCGTGCGCACCGAGCTGGTGGAACTGCTGGAGGGGGTGCACTTGCGGCTGCGTAAGCTGTCGGAGTCGTTCGAGACGACCAAACTCGCTGTACCGGTGGCTATCCAGCCGCTGTGGGGCAACACCAGGATGGTCGGATGAGCAGGCGGTACCGGGTGGTGCACCGCACCACCTACAGCTACTCCGACGAGGTCACCAGTTCCTATGGCCGCGCGTATCTGACCCCGCGTGAATTCGGCGGTCAGCGGCTGCTCGAGCACGACATCTACATCGACCCGGTGCCGTCGGACCGATCCGTCGGCACCGACGTCTACGGCAATACGACGACGTATTTCCATGTGACATCGGAACATCGGAGGCTCGAGGTCACCGGCGAATCGCTCGTCGACGTCGACGTCGACCATCCGTCGACGATGCCGGGCGCCGACCTGCCGTGGGAGCGGGCACGGCCGAGCGCCGCCACCGGTCCGCTGGCCGTCGAGTTCACCCTCGACCTGTTGCCGCCCGAGATCACCCCGGAGGTCGTCGCCTACGCCGCGCGGAGTTTCCCGGCGGGCAGGCCGCTGCTGGACGCGGTCACCGAGCTGAACACCCGCATCCACGAGGATTTCCGGTATCGCTCCGGCTCGACGACCGTGAGCACCAGCGTCGCCGACGTCTTCGCCGCGCGCGAGGGTGTCTGCCAGGACTTCGCCCGGATCGGCGCGGCCTGCCTGCGGTCGCTGGGGCTGGCCGCGCGCTACGTCTCGGGGTACCTCGCCACCGATCCACCGCCGGGCAAGGAACGCATGGTCGGGGTCGACGCCACGCACGCGTGGGCCGCTGTCTGGCTGCCGGGCACCGACGAGACCGACCGCACCGGCCGCTGGATCGCCTTCGACCCCACCAACGATCAGTTCGCCGACGAGCGCTACGTGACCGTGGCCTGGGGGCGCGATTACCAGGATGTTCCGCCGCTGCGTGGCATCATCTACACCGACGCCAAACAGTCCACGATCACGGTCTCGGTCGATGTAGCCCCGGTGGAGGTGTAGTCCCTTGCGTGATTTCGTCTGCCCGAATTGCGGACAGCAGCTGGCTTTCGAGAATTCGGTGTGCCTGTCGTGCTCGAGCCCGCTCGGATTCAGCCTGCGGGAACGGGCGCTGGTGGTGATCGGCTATCCGCCTGGCGACGCGGCGATCGATCACGCGGGTGGCGTCGTCTGCGGGGACCGGTTCCGGTTGTGCGACAACCTGCATGTGGCGCAATGCAATTGGCTGGTTTCGCGATCCGGCGACACCGCGGGGCCGATGCTGTGCGAGTCGTGCGCGCTCACCCGCACCCGGCCCAACGACGCCGACGCCGACGGCCTCGCCGCGTTCGCCGAGGCCGAGGCGGCCAAGCGGCGGTTGATCTTCGAGCTGGTCGAACTCGGGCTTCCGATCGTCGGCCGGGACGCCGATCCCGAGCACGGCCTCGCCTTCGACCTGCTCTCCAGCCGCACCGACGGCGTGCGCACCGGCCATATCGACGGCGTCGTCACCCTCGACCTGGCCGAGGCGAGCGACCCGCACCGCGAGCAGCTGCGGATCGAGATGGACGAGCCCTACCGGACCCTGCTCGGCCACTTCCGGCACGAGATCGGCCACTACTACTTCACTGTGCTGGTCACCGGATACGAAGCGCTGCAACGGTTCCGCGATCTGTTCGGCGATCCGTTCGCCGACTACCAGGAGGCGCTGAACCGGCATTATTCGCAGGGCGCGCCGCCCGGCTGGGAAGACGACTACGTGTCGTCCTACGCCACCATGCACGCCGCCGAGGACTGGGCCGAGACCTTCGCCCACTACCTGCACATCCGCGACACCCTCGACACCGCGGCCGCCTTCGGGATCGCCCCGGCGGGCGCCACCCTGGATCGGCCGCAGGTCGGGCGCGCCGGCTTCGACAAGATCATCGAGCTGTGGTTGCCCCTGGCCTGGTCGCTGAACATGGTCAACCGCTCGATGGGACACGACGATCTCTATCCGTTCGTCCTGCCCGATCATGTCCTGGAGAAGATGCGCTTCGTGCACGAGCTGTGTGAGCGCAGCAACGCGACGTCCGAGGAATCCGTGGTGGCGTAATACCCTGATTTCACTGCGATGTGGGTCACAGCTGTTTACGCTCTCTCATTGAGACGAACGAGTCTCAAACCCGGTTCTCCGGGCTGCTCGATGAGGATGGCTATGAACTCACCGCTGATATCCGTCGGATTGCCACTGGCCCTTGCCGTGGTCATGTTCGGACTGGGTCTGTCGCTCACCACCGCCGATTTCGCGCGCATCGCGAAGAACCCGCGGATCGCCGCCATCGCCCTGGTCTGCCAGCTGATCGCGCTGCCGATCGTCGCGTTCGGGCTGGTGCTGCTGTTCGATCTGCAACCGCTCCTTGCGGTCGGCATGATGCTGCTCGCCGCGTCGCCGGGCGGGACGACGGCGAACCTGTTCAGCCATCTGTTCCGCGGGGACGTCGCGCTCAACGTGTCGCTGACCGCGGTCAACTCCGTCATCGCCGTCGTCACGGTCCCGCTGGTGACCAACTTCGCGATCGGCTACTTCGACCCGGCCGAGACCGGCGAGTCGGTCGGGCTGCAGTTCGGCAAGGTGGTCCAGGTGTTCGCCATCGTGCTCGTCCCGGTGGGCATCGGCATGCTGGTGCGCCGCTGGGCGCCCGCGTTCGCCGAACGGATGGACCGCCCGGTGCGGATCGGCTCGGCAGTCATCCTGCTGCTGGTGATCGTCGGCTCGCTGACCGCCGAATCCGAGGATTTCTCTCGGCATTTCCCCCGGATCAGCGCGATCACCGTGCTGTTCTGCGTGATCAGCCTGACCATCGGGTTCTTCGTGCCGCGGCTGCTCGGCGCGACGGGTCGCCAGTCCATCGCCTGCTCGATGGAGGTCGGCGTCCACAACAGCACGATCGCCATCACCATCGCGCTGAGCGTTCTGGACAGCACCGAGATGGCCGTGCCCGCGGCGATCTACGGCATCCTGATGTTCCCGACGGCCGCCGTCTTCGGTTTCCTCATCACCCGCAAACAGCCACGGGTGGCGGTCGCCACGGCCGAGTGAGTCCACCGGCGCGTAGACAGGTGCGCACCACCGGACTAACCTCTTAGCTAAGGAGGCGTCATGGCAGGGAACGCGGCGGAGCAATTCAACATTCACGACGCGAAGACGAACCTGTCACGCATCATCGAGCGGGTGGAGCAGGGGGAGGAAATCGTGATCAGTCGTGCCGGAACTCCGGTCGCCAAGGTGGTGCCGTTGACTCGCCGGGTCAATCGGACCGGCCGTGGCTCGCTACGCGGTCGGCTCGAGTTGCCGCCGGGCTGGGACTCGCCCGAGACCAATGCCGAAATCGCCCGCGACTTCGACGCATGAGCCTGCTGCTGGACACCCACGTCATCCTGTGGTGGCTCACCGACGATCCCACCCTGGACGCCGAGCTTCGCGGACGGCTCGACCACGATCCCGACGTCTACGTCAGCTCGGCCTCGGTCTGGGAGATCGCGATGAAGCAGGCGTCGGGAAAGCTGGCCGGTCCGGCCGACTTGCCTGAACGGGTGGTCGGGAGCGGGTTCCTGCCGCTACCGATCGATGCCAGGCACACGATCGAAGCGGCCCGGCTTCCGCTGCTCCACCGCGATCCGTTCGATCGGATTCTGGTGGCGCAGGCCCGGTGTGAGGAGCTGACGCTCGTCACCCGGGACCCGTACTGCCTTCGGTACGACGTAGTTTCGCTACCGTGCTGACGATCCGCTAGGCGTACCTCCGCCTTCGCTCCGGCCATGCGCGAAAGACTGAGGAACGCTGTCGCGACTGCGTCTCTTAGGCGCGGAGGCGTTCGCGGCGGAGGCGGTCGACCTCGGGGAGGTCGAGGGGGGCGAGGTCGGCGGGGGAGATGCCGAGGGCTCGGGCGATGAGGAGGTCGGCCAGTTCGGGGTTGCGGGCGAGGGCGGGGCCGTGGAGGTAGGTGCCGATGACCGAGCCTTGGACTACGCCTTCGGTGCCGTCGCCGACGCCGTTGCCGACGCCTCGGGTGACCTTGGCGAGGGGGGCGGCGTCGGGGCCGAGGCTGGTGCCGCCGCGGTGGTTCTCGAAGCCGGTCAGTGGGGCGGAGAGGCCGTCGAGGACGGGGGTGGTGGTGACTTCGCCGATCGCGCGGGTGGCCTGGGGGGAGGTGGTGACGTCGAAGAGGCTGACGCCGTCGACCTTTTCGCCCGCCGAGGTCTCGTACCAGTTGCCGAGCACCTGGATGGCGGCGCAGATGGCGAGGACGGGAGCGCCCTTGGCGGCGGCCTGCTGCAGGCCGGGGTACTTCTGCAGGTGCCGGGTGGCCAGGCGCTGGGCGGAGTCCTCGGCGCCGCCGAGGGTGTAGATGTCGAACGAGTCCGGCACCGGGTCGGCGAGGGTGATCTCGACGATCTCGGCGTCGTAGCCGCGCATGCGCAGCCGCTGGCGCAGGACGAGCGCGTTGCCGCCGTCGCCGTAGGTGCCCATCACGTCGGGCAGAACCAGTCCGATGCGGATGGTCGACTCGCTCATGCTGTTGCCTCCTGGCATGCTCGGGCGCCCTCCGTGGTTACGCGGGCTGCCGCCTCCGGGCGCTGACCGATCATGCCTGTGCCTCCAGGTCACGGTTGAGATCGCGGAACGCGGTGTAGTTGGCCAGCACCTCGACGTGCCCGGCCGGGCAGGAGGCGATGGCGCGCAGCGGGTCGGGCACGAGGGTGTGCTCGACGCCGGCGTAGGTCAGGCGCACCGCGAGGTCGGTGGCGCGTTCGCCGGCCGCCACGACCTGCACGCCTTCGAAGTGCTCGAACCGCACGTCCCACAGCCAGGACAGGTCCTCGCCGTCGGGCACCTGCCCGTTGACCGCGATCACCAGACCGGCCGAGGTCGGCTCGATCATCGACAGCGCTTCCTGCCAGCCCGCGGGGTTCTTGGCCAGCAGCAGCCGCGCGTCGTGCTCGCCGACGGTGACGGTGCGGTAGCGGCCCGCGATCTCGCGCACGGTGCCGGTGGCGTCGGTCGCCTTCGTCGCCTCGGCGCCCATCGCCACTGCCGCGGCGACCGCCTGCGCCGCATTGCCGCGGTTGGCGCGACCGGGCAGCGCCAGGTGCAGGGGAGCGCGGAAACCGTCGGGACCGCACAGGTCTTCGCCCTCGAGCCACCAATCCGGCTGCGGGCGATGGAAATCGGCGCCGGTCGAGCGCCAGTTCTCGCCCTCCCAGACGATCGGCTCGCCACTGCGCGGACAACTCGTCGCGTCGACGGCCCAGCCGCTGCCCGCCGACACCCACACGACCTTGGGGTGGTCGTAGGCGATGGAGGCCACCAGCACGTCGTCGCAGTTGGCGATGACGACGGTGTCGGGATGACGGGCCAGCCCGGCACGCAGCTTGCGCTCGATCATGTTGATCTCGCCGACCCGGTCGAGCTGGTCGCGGCTCAGGTTCAGCAGGACAACGGCCGCCGGGTCGAGCGCGTCGCTGACGTGCGGCAGGTGCAGCTCGTCGACCTCGATCGCGGCCAGCGGCACACCCTGGTGTACGCTCAGCGCCGCGACGATGCCCGCGTCCATGTTGGCGCCGTCGGCCTGGGTGGCGACCTGGCCGAGCGTGCCTAGCGCCGCGGTGGTCATCCTGGTGGTGGTCGACTTGCCGTTGGTGCCGGTAATCAGCACCGTCCGCCTGCCGCGCCCGAGCTGCGTCATGATCGTCGGGTCGATCTTCAAGGCGATCAGGCCGCCGATCATCGAACCCTTGCCGCGGCCCGCCTTCTGCGAAGCCCACGACGCTGCCGCCGCCGCTCGCAAAGCCAGGCGCCCACGCACCGAGATGTCTGCCACGCCGCGAGTCTATGTGCGCGACGTCGCGGGCCGCGTGCGGGAGCGGTGTGAGCTCTGTCAGCCCATCCTGGCCGGAGACGTGAGCCGGACCGCTTGCCCGACGAGCGGGAGCTCTGTCAGCCCATCCTCGCGACGAGGGTGCGGACCACTTCGGCGCTGACCTCGTCGCGCCAGATCTGGAAGCGCGCGGGGTTGTCCAGGCCGCCGACCGTGGAGTCGCCGCTGACCGAGAAGGCGAAGTTGCCCCGGTAACAGGCGACCGTGGATTCGATGATCTTGCCGTAGGTGCATTCGGTGGCGCCCCACTCCGGTGCCACCGGGTCGCCGGTGAAGCGCTTCATGTCGGCGTAGTGGGCGGCGACGGCGGCTTCCTCGCCCACCGAGGAGAACGTCACCGTGATCTTGGCGTTGTCCGAGGAATCGGGGAGGTCGGGCAGATCGAAGGTGAACAGGCAGCCGCCCTGGGCGATATTGCGCACCGTTTCGCCGACGAGCTGCACGGTTTGCGGCGTCCGGGTGAGATTCGTGGCCTGCGGCAGGATCGCGGTGATCTCGGCATCGGTGAGCACCGCGCAGGCGTCGGGCCAATTGGCGTCGGTCGCGGGCAGGGTCGCGGTGATGGCTGTGGTCGCGGGCGCCGCCCCGCCGAAGTTGATGCCGGGCGGGCCGACCGGTCCACAGCCGGCCAGAGCGGCCGCCGATACGGCGATCGGCCCGAGCGCACGCCATCCACGCAGATTCACCAGAAATCCCCCCGCTAACACCGTGATTCGCCACCGACGGTGGCTATTGTCGGCCTAACCGGGCGCAGAAGCAACGCGCGTTCTGGTCGTCATGACAGATCACATATCGACGTCGAACATATTGGGAATTCCCCTGGCATAGCGGTCGGCGTCGATCACCCGCAGCGGCTCGAGTTCGGGGGTGCGGCGCAGCCGGAAAGTGCGGCAGCGCTGGGCCGATGACCCCGCGACGTCGAGCAGCGCGTTGACCGCGGCGCGCGCGGACTCGTTCGCGCCCTCCATTGTCGCCAGGTCGATATCGGTGCGCACGTAATCGCCTGCGAGAAAAAGGTTCTCGATCGAGCCGTGTGCTTCGGGCCGCGCGTCCCACGAGCCCGCGGTGTTGATGAGCAACGGATCGGCATTCGCGTTCCTGGCGCCCTGCCAGGTGATTCCCGGATCGAGAAACCAGGAATGGACGTCGGCGGGCCGCAGCAGTTGTTCGCGGTCGTTCAGATGGGCGCTGAGCTGGGCCCAGACCTCCCGGAAGATCTCCTCGTGCGTGCATTCCACGGCGGGCTTGCCGTACAGGATGCCCGGGGAATTCCAGTCGGAGATGTCGACGGACAGGCAATCGGCCACCGTGCCGTCGCCGAACGACGGCAGCTTGCGCGTCCACAGCTGGTTCTGGCTGATCGAGGTGAGCGACCACGGTGAATCGACGAACGCCGCGTGCCCGCGCGAAATACGCAGCGGCGTGCGGAAATAGATCTGGATGCCGTTCATCCAGTCGACGAACAGGCGCTCGGTCGCCGCCAGTTCCGGCGCCAGCTCGAGTACCTGGGGCGACCAGAGTTTCCTGACCTGCTCGACCGGCATCGCGGCGACGAAATAGTCGGCCTCGACGGTGCGGGCGCCTGCGGAATCGGTGATCCGCGCCGCGCCGATGCGCTTGTCGCGCACCACGAGTTCCTCGACCCTGGCGCCGAGTTCGAAGCGGACGCCGAGCCCGCGCAGATGGTCGACCCACGGGTCGATCCAGGCGATATTGGTCGCGTTGTTCAGCACCCGGTCCAGGCCGCCGTCGTTGCCGAGGCCGAGCGGGTTGCCGAGGAACTGCTCGCCCATGCTGCCGATGGTGCGGGTGCTGGCCAGATTCTCCTTGGCCGCGACCATGATGCTGGTGAGCGAGCGCGAGACGATCGCGCGGAACTCGTGCGAGCGCTGGTGGCCGCGCACGAAGTCGTGCCAGGAGGTGTGCTCCCACTGGCCGAAGCGGCGCGCGTCGCAACTGCTGTTGAACACCAGCAGCCGGTTGGCGAAGAACGCGGCCTCCGGTGGCGGCATCTTCGACAGCGTCGAGATGGTGGCGGCCAGCGTCTCCCTGATGGCGTCGGGATTCGTCGTCGGTGCGGCGAAGCCGTCGGGCAGGGTGAGCAGGATGTCGTCGGTGTCGCGGCGGGAGAACCTGGCCTCCGGCACGGTGATCAGGTTGTTCCACACGCCGTCGGGATTGCCTGCGACCGGAATCCGGCGCATGGTGTCGGGCAGGTTCTGATAGAAGCCGGGGAAGAAGCGGAAGCCGTGCTCACCGGGCAGATCAGGCCTGCCGTCGCGCCCGGTGCCTGGCACAGGGATGCTGCGGGCCTTGCCGCCGAAGGCCCTCGCCTCGTAGACGGTGACCTCGAAACCGCGTTCGGCCAGCTCATGGGCGGCGGTCAGCCCGGCGACACCGCCGCCGAGGACGGCGACCCGGCGGCCGGGGGGTGCGCCGAGCGCAACACCGGCTCCCGCCACGGCCCCCGCCGATACCACCCCCGCTGCGACCGTGCCGCGAAGAAAGGTTCTCCGCGATACGGGCAACCGCTGTTCCGCCATATGCTGTTCAGCTGCCTTGTTCGAGTATTGCCTGCGATTTGCTATCACTGTAGAGCGCGGCGAAGACCTGGCTGTTGTGACCTGTGCGTCGTTCGCCCGAGCTCAAAACCGACCGGTCGCGCGGAAACGCATCGCGCGATCGGTCACATGCTAGCCAGCGCCTCGGTGATCGTGCGCTGAATTGGACGTTAGACCTGGACCAGGCTTCGGTCGGGCGCGGGGTCCGGCGTCCGCCGGGTGGTCGTCGCGGCGAACGCGCCCGCGATGACGATCACCCCGCCGATCAGGGCGGCCGCCGACGGCTCCTCGTCGAACACCACCCAGGCCGCCGCGATGCCGACCACCGGCACGAGCAGCGACAACGGCGCCACCGTGCCCGCCGGGTAGCGACTCATCAGATATGTCCACAGGCCGGATCCGCACACCGTCGCGAGGATGGCGATATAGGCGAGCGCGGCCAGCGCGGGCAGGCCGTCGGTCGTCGAGACTGCCGCGCCGAGCGCGCGGACGCCGGTGCCAGGCCCCTCGACAGTCATCGACAGCGCCAGCAGCGGCAGGACGGGAACCACCGACATCCACAGCGTCAGGTGCAGTGGATCGAACCCGGGCGAATCCGCGCCTGCCTGACGCGCGCCGATGTTGCCGAACGCCCAGCCCAATCCACCCGCCAAGGTCAGCAGCACCGGGAGCAGCGTGGCATCGGCCAGCCGATCGGCACCGATGACGACCATGCCGAGCACGGCCACCGCGAGCCCGGCGACCTGCACCGGGCGCAGCCGCTCGCGCAGCAGGACCGCGCCGAGCACCACGGTGAACGGCGCCGAGGACTGCAGCACCAGCGAGGCCAGCCCGGTCGGCATGCCAGCGCGCATCGCGGTGAACAGGAAGGCGAACTGCAGGATGCCGAATCCGGTGCCGTAGAGCAGCAGCCAGCGGGTGCGCACGGCGGGACGCGGGATGAACACGAGCACCGGAACCGCGATGACGGCGAATCGCAGCGCGGCGAAGAAGAAGGGCGGGAAGTGGTCGAGGCCGATCCGGATGGCCAGGAAGTTCAGGCCCCAGAGCACGACGACGGTCAGTCCGAGCAGGCGGTCACGGGAGGTCACGCCCTCATCGTGCGGTGCGCAAAGCATCAGGACAATCGAATAAAAGTGGATGAATAAAGTAGATTTACTTCATGTTTTCGATCGACAGGCTGCGGATTCTGCGGGAGCTGGCCGACCGCGGCACGGTCGCCGCCGTCGCCGAGGCGTTGTCGATGACGCCGTCGGCGGTCTCGCAGCAGTTGAAGGTGCTGGCCAGGGAAGCCGGGGTCGCGCTGCTCGAACCCGATGGTCGGCGGGTGCGGCTCACCGATGCCGGACAGGCCTTGGTCCTGCGCGCCGACGATGTCCTCGCGGCGATGGAGCGGGCCACCGCCGAGATGGCGCACTATCGCGGCTCACCGCGCGGGCAGGTCAGGGTGGCGTCGTTCCCGTCCGGTGCTGCGCTGCTGCTGCCGCCCGTGCTGACCGCGCTCGCGGAAAGTGGTGTCGAGATCGTCGCGGGTGATGAGGATCTGCCGCCGTCGGAAGCGGCGAAACTGCTGGCCGACTACGACATCGTGCTCACCCATCGTGACGAACGCGCGCCGTCGCCCACCGGGCCGCGGCTCGCGGCGCAGGTGCTGATGCGGGAACCGATCGACGTCGTCGTCGCGCCGACCCACCCGCTGGCAGGCCGGAGTTCGGTGCGGCCGGAAGAGCTGGCCGAGGAGACGTGGGTGAGCGTGCGCGGCGGATTCCCCGTCGACGACGTGCTCGAATCCATCGCGACCATCACCGGCGTTCGCCCGCGGATCGCGCAGCGACTCAACGAGTTCCGGGTGATCGAGACGCTCGTGGCCTCGGGATACGGCGTCGCGCTGATGCCGCGCTTCGCGGTCGCGCATCCCGCGCTGTCGGTGCTGCGGTTGTCGGGTGTGCGGGCGGCGCGGGTGTACGACCTCGTCACCCGCCCCCAGGCGCACCGGCGCCCCGCCATCGCCGCGGTGCTCGATGCGTTCGAGTCCGCGGCGCGCGAGGTCAGCGCGAGCTGACGTAGCCGCGCGGACCGGCACCGGCCGCCACCCCTGCCAGGTGCGGCATCCACCTCGGCAGGCGTGTGCGGTCGGCTATTTCAGAATTGGCCCGGCTGGTACTGCGGCTGTCCCTGGTACGGCTGACCCTGCGGCGGGAACTGCTGACCCTGCTGCTGGCCGTGGTAGCCGAAGTCGTCGGCGACCATGGCGGCCAGCTCGAGCAGCGCGCGCCGAGTGGGCTTGCTGACCAGCTCGAGGTCGATCTCGGCGCCCTCGGCCAGGTGATCGTCGAACGGGACGATCTGCACGGCGCGGGTGCGGTCGAGGAACAGCTTGCGCAGCTGGTCGAGGTCGACCGTCGACGCGCCACGGCGCGAGGCGTTCACGACGACGACGGTGCGCTCGACGAGCTTGCTGTAGCCGTGGTGATCGAGCCAGTCCAGCGTCGCCGAGGCGCTGCGCGCGCCGTCGATCGCGGGGGAGGTGACCAGCACCAGCGAGCTCGCCATGTCGAGGACACCGGACATCGCCGAGTGCATCAGACCGGTGCCGCAGTCGGTGAGGATGATGTTGTAGAACGACTGCAGGATGCCGATCGCCTTGCGGTAATCAGCCTCGCTGAAGGCTTCCGACACGGCCGGATCCTGCTCGGAGGCAAGCACTTCCAGGCGGCTCGGGGCCTGCGAGGTGTGCGCGCGGACATCCGAGTACCGGGTGATGTTCTGGTCCTCGAGCAGGTTGCGCACCGTCGACCGGGTCTGGCGCGGCACCCGGTGGGCGAGGGTGCCCAGGTCGGGATTGGCGTCGATGGCGATGACGCGGTCACCACGCTGCGTGGCGAAGGTGGAGCCGAGACCGACCGTGGTGGTGGTCTTGCCGACGCCGCCCTTGAGCGAGAGGATCGCGATCCGGTAGTCACCGCGGACGGGCTGGTTGACCCGCTCGCCCAGATCGCGGTGCACGATGTCGGCCGCCGACTCGCCGGGGTTGATCACACCACCGGAGGCCTTGTGCACGGCTCGCCGCCACCCGCTGCGCGGCGCCTTGCGCGCCCGCTTGAGCAGGTTCAGGTCGTTGACCGAATGACCGGGCTGGCCCGGCGCGGGCACATGCTGCGGCTGGAACGGCTGATGCTGCTGGGGCGCTCCGCCCTGCCACTGCTGACCGGGCGGGGGCACCAGCGGACCCGGCTGACCCGGCTGCCCGGGGAATTGACCCGGCTGACCGGGCATCTGACCGGGGGCCATCCCGCCCTGCATCGGCGGCTGGTACGCCGGTGGCGGCGGAGGGGCCCAGCTGTAGATGGGCTCGGACTGCGGTCCCTGCGGTGCGACCTGCTCCTGACCGGGGAACTGCGGCTGCTCGGCAGCGGGGTACTGCGGCTGTTCGGGGGCGCCGGGGTACGGGCCAGGCGCGCCTGGATACGGCTGCTCGCCGGTCGCGTGCGGGCCGGGGTAGGGCTGCTCGGGTGCGGGCTGACCCGGCCAGGGCTGCTGCTCGGGACCGCCAGGACCGGGCTGACCCTGCCACGGCTGCTGCTCCGGCGCGTGCGCCAGGGGATGCGCGCCACCGCTCTGATACGGATCAGGCGCGCCCGGATACCCGCTCTGGGCGAAGGGGCCCGGCACGAAACCACCGGGGTGGAAAACAGTCTGCTCGGCGAGTCCGACATGCGGTTCGGCGCCGGCCTCGGCGGGCTGCGGTTCGGCGGCCTCGCCTGCCTGCTCGGCGGGAGTCTCGGCGGGTTCGATGTCGTCGTCGGCCACCGTTTGCACGCCGGCGGGACCGGACGCAGCGTCGGCCGTCTCTGCCGACGGACTCTGCAGCCAGGGCGGAGAGGTCGGATTATGGTCGTTGTTGGTCACAGTTCCCCCACTTGCTCGCTGAACGAGCAGGAAGCTCGGCGCTGAATGTGCACCAAAACGCTAGCACGGGGCCAATCTTCGCGTGTCGGGGGCGGCCGGGCCCGACGGCGGCTGCGAACAGCCATGAGCCCAGCTCAACCGGGGGATTCGCGGCGAAGCAGATCCGGTCGGACCAGAGTTGTCCACAGGGCTCGAGTTATCCACAGCCGACGAAGGCCGGATCCCCACCCTGTGGAGACCCGGCCTTCGTAGCGAGAAACTAGCGAGCCGTGGCGCGGTTGACGGCCGAGACGACCGCGCGCAGCGAGGCGGTGGTGATCGAGGTGGCGATACCGACACCCCACACGACCTTGTCGCCGATCGCGACCTCGACGTAGGCCGCGGCCTGGGCGTCGTCACCGGCGGACATGGCGTGCTCGCTGTAGTCGAGCACCCGCACGTCGAAGCCGACCGTCGCGATCGCGTCGACGAAGGCGGCCAGCGGGCCGTTGCCGGAACCGCTGATCTCCTGCTCGGCGCCGTCGACCTTCACGGTCGCCACGATCGAGTCGACGCCGCCGTCGGTCTCGGCCGCGGTCACCGTCTGCTTGATCCGCTCGAGCGGCAGGATCGGGTTCAGGTACTCGGTGGCGAAGACGTCCCACATCTCCTTGGGCGTCACCTCGCCGCCCTCGCCGTCGGTGATCGCCTGGATCGCCTGCGAGAACTCGATCTGCAGCCTGCGCGGCAGCACCAGGCCGTGATCGGTCTTCATGATGTAGGCGACGCCACCCTTGCCGGACTGCGAGTTCACCCGGATGACGGCCTCGTAGGTGCGGCCGACATCCTTCGGGTCGATCGGCAGGTACGGGACCTCCCAGACGATGTCGGCCACGTCGGCGTCCTGCGCGTCGGCGGCGGCCTTCATCGCGTCGAGGCCCTTGTTGATGGCGTCCTGGTGGCTGCCGGAGAACGCGGTGTAGACCAGGTCGCCGCCGTACGGGTGACGCTCGGCAACGGACAGCTGGTTGCAGTACTCGACCGTGCGGCGGATCTCGTCGATGTCGGAGAAGTTGATCTGCGGGTCGATGCCGCGGGAGAACATGTTCATGCCCAGGGTCACCAGGCAGACGTTGCCGGTGCGCTCGCCGTTGCCGAACAGGCAGCCCTCGATGCGGTCGGCGCCTGCCTGGTAGCCCAGCTCCGCGGCGGCCACGGCGGTGCCGCGGTCGTTGTGCGGGTGCAGCGACAGCACGATCGAGTCGCGGCGGGCCAGATTGCGGTGCATCCACTCGATCGAGTCGGCGTAGACGTTCGGCGTCGCCATCTCGACGGTCGCGGGCAGGTTGATGATCAGCGGCTTCGCGGGGGTCGGCGCGATGATCTCGGAGACCGCGTCGCAAACCTCGAGCGCGTAGTCCAGCTCGGTGCCGGTGTAGGACTCCGGGCTGTACTCGTAGCGCCACGCGGTGTCGGGGTAGCGCTTCTCGATCTCCAGGCACAGCGCGGCGGCGTCGGTGGCGATCTTCTTCACCGCGTCGCGCTCGGCGCGGAAGACCACGCGACGCTGCAGGATCGAGGTGGAGTTGTAGAAGTGCACGATCACGTTCGGTGCGCCGTTGCACGCCTCGAAGGTGCGCTCGATCAGTTCGGGGCGGCACTGGGTCAGCACCTGGATGGTGACGTCGGCGGGGATGGCGCCGTCTTCGATGATCTCGCGGACGAAATCGAAATCGGTCTGGCTCGCGGCCGGGAAGCCGACCTCGATCTCCTTGTAACCCATCCGGACCAGCAGGTCGAACATGCGGCGCTTGCGGGCCGGGCTCATCGGGTCGATGAGGGCCTGGTTGCCGTCGCGCAGGTCGACGGCGCACCACGCGGGCGCGCGGTCGATGATCTTGTCGGGCCAGGTGCGGTCGGGCACCGAGATGGGCTCGACCTCTTCGGCGTAGGGCCGGTACCGGAACGACGGCATCGACGAGTTCTTCTGGTTGTTCCAGGCGGGCTGGTCGGCCGGAGCGGGTTTACCGGGGGCCGTGATGGTGCGCGAAGCGGATACGAATGCGTCAGCCGAGGACATGCAAGTTTCTCCGTGGGGTGTGGTTGATTCCCTGGTGGGAGCGGGTTGACCGGCGCGTTGGAACCCCGCGACGGGAGCCGGTCCGTATCAGAACCCGTCGCGGCGGCCGAGAAGAAGTGCCCGCTGCATGATCCAGCTAGCTTACCGTGTGCCTTGCTTCGCTGGTACGCGGCCTGGGGAAGAAACCGGGCGGTAGCTTGCAGCCGGTACCGTTTGCAGCGATTCGCACGCTTGTACGGACATCGCGTCCGACGAGACGGCACTAAGGAACTCGGATGACCTGGTTGCAGCAAGTGGCCATTTTCGCGGCGGGTATCGCCGCGGGTGGCATCAATACGATCGTCGGATCCGGCACCCTCATCACCTTCCCCGCGCTGCTGGCCTTCGGTGTGCCGCCGGTCACGGCGAACGTCTCCAACACGATCGGCCTTGTCCCCGGCTCGATCAGCGGGGTCATCGGCTACCGGCGCGAACTGGAAGGGCAGCGGTCGCGGCTGCTGCAGCTGGGCACCGCCTCGCTGCTCGGCGGCATCACCGGCGCGATCCTGCTGCTCACCATGCCCGCCGAGGCCTTCAAGGCGATCGTCCCGGTCCTGATCATCGCCGCGCTGATCCTGGTGATCGTCCAGCCGCGCCTGGCCGCCTGGGTGAAGGCGCGCAGGGCGGAGGGTGCAGCGGCGCCCGAGCACGGCGGGCCGATCCTGCTGGTCGCGGTGTTCGGTACCGGCATCTACGGCGGATATTTCGGCGCCGCGCAGGGCGTGCTGCTGCTTGGCTTGCTCGGCGTGTTCGTGCACGAGGACATCCAGCGGCTCAACGGCGTGAAGAACGTGCTCGCCCTGATCGTCAACGCGGTGTCCGCGATCATCTTCATTTTCATCGCCGAGGTGAACTGGCAGGCCGTCGCGCTGATCGCGGTCGGCTCGATCATCGGCGGCCAGCTGGGCGCGAGGGTCGGCCGCAAGCTGTCGCCGAACGTGCTGCGCGCGGTGATCGTCATCGTCGGCACCATCGCGGTCGTCCGCCTGCTGTAGTTCTGGAGCGCTGGCGCGCTCGAGTCGCGGCCCCTCCTGTCCCGCTGGCCGCGACCGCCGCTGCGCGGCGGACCCTCCTCGAGGTCGGGTCGTGCGGGCTGGGTCGCATTCGTGAGATGCGACAAAATGGCGCACTGACGGGGCGATTTGTCGGTTTAACGCGGTATCCTGCGCTCGGCCATGCGTGATGAGGGAGGTGGCCTGGTGCACAGACGTGCCTTTTTCAAGGCGGCGGGACTGGCGACGTTTGCCGGTGCCGTGGGGGCAACGCTGACGAACCCGGTGGCGGCGGCTGATCCGCGGGAAGCGATGTTCCAGTCCTGGGTGCCGGAGATCTTCGCACCGATCCCGGACGCACCGGCGCATACGCAGGCCATCGTCATCGGCTCCGGTTTCGGGGCTGCCGTCACCGCGCTGCGGCTGGCCGAGGCCGGGGTCGCCAACACCGTGCTCGAGCGCGGCTCACGCTGGCCCAACGACCCGTGGCGCGAGATCTTCACCGGCGACGATCTGCCCGACGGCCGCGGCTTCTGGCATCGCACGACCTTCACCGGCGTCAACAAGGTGCCGATGAGTTTCGGCACGTTCGGCGGCGTTCTCGACGTCACCGAGTTCCAGGGGATCGATGTGTGGCGCGCGGCCGCGGTCGGCGGCGGCTCGGTGATCTTCAGCGGCGCGATGATCGCGCCCGAGCGCAAGCTGTTCGACCACGTCTTCGGCGGCGTCGTCGACTACGGCGAGCTCGAGCGCGTCTACTACCCGCGAGTGCGCGAGATGCTGCGCCTCGACCCGATGCCGGCCGACATCTACCACGCCTCGCCGTTCGCGCATTCGCGCGCCTGGGACGACCAGGTGCGCGCGGCCGGTTACCAGCCGTTGCCCAACGACTCGATCTTCACCTGGGACGTGCTGCGCAGCGAGCTCGCGGGCACCTCCCGCGCCTCGGCCACCGCCGCCCGCTCCAACCTGGGCAATTCCAACGGCGCCAAGTTCGACCTGAACCAGAACTACCTGCGCTACGCCGCCCAGACCGGCAAGTCCCAGGTGTATCCAGGCCACCGGGTCGACAGCATCGCCCAGGAGGCGAGCGGGAGGTTCGTGGTCACCGTGACGAAACTGGCACCGTCCGGTCAGTTCCTCGGGACCCGCACTCTGACCTGTGACCAGCTGTTCCTCGGTGCCGGTTCCATCGGAACATCCGAGCTGCTTGTCCGCGCCCAGGCGACCGGTGCGCTGCCCAACCTCAACGAGCACATCGGCGACGGCTGGGGCACCAATGGCGACGTGGCGCTCGCCCGCGGCGCGAGCAGTGTGGCAGGCCAAGGCCAGGGCGTGCCGAGCGCCAGCCGGATCTTCGACGGGTCGACCGTTCCGCTGACCCTGGAGAACTGGTACATCCCCGGCATCCCGTTCGAGACCGGCGCGCTGGCCTCGCTGGGCATGGTGCTCGATTCGACCAGGACCCGCTTCGGCTACAACGCCGCGTCGGGCAGGGTCGGGTTGAGCTGGTCGGCGGGCGCCCAAGACGCCGTCGTCGGCGCGGCCCGCGCGGTCGATCGCCGGATCGCCGAACGCGCGGGGGCCATCGCCGAATACGGTGCGCTCGGCTACGACGCGAATGCCCAGTTCACCGCGCACCCGCTCGGCGGCGCCGTGCTCGGCAAGGCCACCGATGCCTTCGGCCGCGTGCACGGGCACCCCGGCCTCTACGTGATGGACGGCGCGGCGATCCCGGGCAGCACCGCGACGGTCAACCCGTCGCTGACCATCACCGCGCTGGCCGAACGCAATATCGCCGCGATCGTCGCCGCCGGTCGCTGAACACTCGCCGATACCGCGGCGCGCGATCTGACCGGCGCGCGCCGGTCCGGCCGTTACCCTCGGCAGGGACGATGGCGTTCGAAGGGAGCACACAGGTGGCCTCACCGGGCATCGAGCGGGTCGAGGCATTGCCGGACGTGCGCTCCAAGACCCCGTCCCTGCGCACCGATCTGTTCATGCTGGTCCTGGCGATCATCTCGGTGGTCCTGGTCGTGTGGATCACCTTCTTCACAGTCTCGGACGCGACCTATCGCGCGATCGTGATCACCGACTGGACGATCTGCGCGATCTTCCTGATCGAGTTCCTGTGGCGCTGGCGGCGCGCGGGCTGGCCGTGGTCGTTCCCGTTCGTCTACTGGTACGAAGTGCTCGGCATGATCCCGGTGACCAGCCCGATCTTCCGCAGCTTCCGGTTGCTGCGCATCGTGGTGATCCTGATCCGGCTCGGCCGGGTCGCCGACCGGGCACTCGGTGAGCGGGTCACCGCGACGATCGTGAACCGGTTCGTCGGCACCATCGTCGACGTCATCAAGCGCCCGATGACCATCGCGATCCTCGACGAGGTCTCCAAGGTTCTGCGCGCGGGCCACTACACCAAGAACATCGCCGCGGCGCTGGAGGAGAACCACGCCGAGGTCGACCAGATGATCGTCGACCTGATCAAGAACGATCCGCAGACGGGCAAGCTGCGCTACGTCCCGTTCCACGACGACATCATCCGGCTGGTCGCCGACACCGTGTACCGGATGCTGCGCCAGCTGCTCGACGACCCGCGCACCGACGAACTGGTCGCCGACATGCTGCGGGAGAACCTGGACCAGATCAACGACGCGGTCCGCGCTGGCGTGCGGGTGCCCCCGTCGCATCGAGGGGCGACGCCCGCCGAGCACGGCGTGCGCCACCACCTCTCGCAGGTCAAGCGTGTCTGATCTCGTCGCGCGGCTGCGCGTAGCGGATGGTCTCGAAGATCACGAGCAAGGCCAGCACCGCGCAGAGCACCGCGAGTGAGGCCAGCGCGGGCAGATTCGTCGCCACCGGGATCAGCGCGACCAGCACCACCGCGGTGACGACCCGGGCGATCGACACCGACTTGGTCGCGTAGTACTTCGCCGCGACGACGCCGAGCAGGAACAGCGCGGGCCCGACGAAGAGCGCGGCGAGCGGAATGCCGTGCAGCGCGTCGGTCAGCTTGTGATGCGAGGCGTCGCCCACGTAATACAGCACCTTCTTCAACCCGAGCGAGAGCGCGATGACGCCGGCGATCATCGGGAAATGCCCGTAGGTGTAGCTGCGCTGCGCGATCTTGATCTGGTGCGCGCCCCTGGCGTGGGCGAAGGCGTGCTCGATCGAGATCGCCGCGACGTCGAAGTACAGCCACCACAGCAGCCCCGACACCGCGAGCCCGAGCATCGAGCCAAGCGCGATCGGCCACGAGATCGGCAGCCCGGCCACCCCGATGCCGATCGAGACGATGGACTCACCGAGGGCGATGATGACGATCAGGCCGTAGCGCTCGGCGAAATGCGAGGCCGAGTTGATCCGCCAGTCGGTGCCTGCGAACCAGGTCCAGACCATGTCGCCGACGATCGCGGCGAGCCACAGCATGATCTGGGTGAAGCCCTCGGTCGTGGCCGCGACGACGAGCAGCGCGGTGCCGAGGGTGATCGAGCCGAGCGCCCAGCGCAGCACCTGTCCGCGCAGCTGGGAGTCCTCGGCGCTGATCACCCAGAAGATCGAGACGTGCACCAGCCGAACAACGAGATAGGCGATGGCGAAGACCAGCGGGCCGAACCACCCGCCGCTCAGGTCCTCGAACGCCTCGGGAATGGTCAGTGCCGCGATGAACGCCCCGCCCATCGCGACGAACATCGCCAGCCTGGCCATGCCCTCGTCGGCCCGCACGACATTGCCGAGCCAGGAGTAGGCGATCCACAGCCACCACATCAGCGCGAGGACCAGCGCGGCGCGGATCACGTTGGTCGGGGTGGGATTGTCGGCGGCCAGCGCGGTGACCATCGTGAAGGCGAAGACGATCACGAGGTCGAAGAACAATTCGAGCTGGGTTACCGAGGCGCCTTCGGCCACCTGCTGGAACCGAACCCGTCGAGTACCGATCATGCCGCTCATCGTCGCACCCGGACTCGTCGTCCGCGCGGAACGAGCGATCGCTTTCGCCGTCGGCGCAACTAGCCGATGGCGTAACCCCCGACAGGGGGAAACTGCTCGGCGAAGTCGATGAAGTTGTCCACACCCTGCTGGTGCTCCTTGCGGAGATTCCGGTTGAACAGCAGGCCGGGGATGGGCAGCGGGTACCGGAATTCGACGTGGAGGTCGACCTCGGTGCCCTCCGGGCCCTCGAACAGCTCGTACGAGCCGCCGCCTTTCGAGCCGCGGCTGCTGTCGACGACCTCCCAGGACACCCGGTGGGGTTCCCAGGTGTATTCGAGGACCTGCGAGTCCGAGTCGCCCATGAAGTACGCGGTCACGAACACCCGGCGCGGCCTGCCGTTGGGATCGAGAGGGCCGATGCGCACGTCGCTGAAGGACGGGGACCACTCCGCCAGTCGATCGACGGCGAGTAGGGCATCCATGACCTGATCGATGGGGGCATCGACGGTGAATCGGATGTCGATCTTCGAGCGCATCTTTGTCTATCCTCCGAACCCCCGCTGTCTTCGCGCCCGATTGTGCACAGTTGTACCAGTGATCGTCAACACGTCTATGGTCTGGACAAATGACCGGGTCAGCCGCGTATTGCCCGCTCGACGGCGGTTTCGATCAGTTCCATGCTCTGTTGCTCGGTGAAAATTCCGGGCAGCGTGAGGTGTTCGACGATCAGCCAGTTGATGGCCAGATACAGCAGGAGTACTGACGCCTCGTCGCCCGGCTGGCCGGACGCCAGATGGTTGCGGACGTTGAAGTCGATATCGGCGCGGACCCGCTCGGTGAGCACCTCGCGCAGCTCGGGACGCCGGGTGGCTTCCAGGCGCAATTCGAGCAGCGCGAGGTAGGCGGTGCGGTGCGATTCGAGCCGGCTGACGACCTCCTTCATCAGTCCCTTGATGTTCTCGACCGTCTTCGGTCCCTCGCTGACCAGCGCCATCGTCTCCTCGGTCGGCTGGACCACCTCGTAGAAGCGCGTGCCTGCCTGGGTGAGCAGCTCGTCGCGACTGGTGAAGTAGTTGGACGCGGTGCCGACGGGCACCCCGGCCTGTTTGTCCACCGCGCGGAAGGTGAGGCCGCGGGCGCCCTCGCCTGCCAGCACCTCGATCGCCGCGTCGAGCAGAGCTTGTCGTCGCTCGGGATTAGTTCGCACTTGACACCACTCCGTCTGTAGTACTACGTTCAAACCACTTCATTCAGAGTACAACAACTTAGGCGGTACCCATGCGAAAGCTTGTCTACTACATCGGTGTCTCGCTCGACGGCTACATCGCAGGTCCCGGCGGCGAGGTCGACTTCTATCCGACGCCGCAGAACTACGTGGAATGGGTGATGGCCGAGTTCCCCGATGCCATTCCGACCCATCTCCGGGCGCACTTCGGCATGGACCCCGAGCTGCCGGCCAAGAACTGGGACACGGTGCTGATGGGTCGCGGCACCTACATCCTGCCGGGCGAGCACGTCGAGAGCCCGTTCTCGCACCTGAAGCAGTACGTCGTCTCGTCCTCGCTCGCGCAGGCCGATCACCCCGGCGTCGAGATCGTCTCCGGCGATCCCGCGGCGCTGGTCCGCGAACTCAAGGAACAGGAAGGCGGCGACATCTGGCTGTGCGGCGGCGGGAAGCTGGCCGGTCAGCTCATCGACGAGATCGACGAGATCGTCATCAAGAGCTACCCGGTCATCGCGGGCGACGGCGTACAGGCGTTCACCGGTGTCTTCAAACCGACATCCTTCACGCCGGTGCAGCGCAAGGAATTCGACAACGGCACGCAGGTCACCTGGTTCTCCCGGGCCTGATTTCCGTGGCTATCCACAGGTGACAAGCCTGTGTCGTTTTCCACAGGCTGGGGAGGTAGCGGCTGAACCGGTAGACCTGGGCCGGTAGTCTAGGTCGCTGATACCAAGCCTGATTGTCGACCGTGAAGGACCTAGCCGTGGCTCTCGTTGTTCAGAAGTACGGAGGATCCTCGGTGGCCACCGCCGAGCGGATCCGGCGCGTCGCTGAACGGATCGTGGAGACCAAGAAGCAGGGCAACGACGTCGTCGTGGTCTGCTCGGCCATGGGCGACACGACCGACGAGCTGCTCGATCTCGCGGAGCAGGTGGCCCCGGCGCCGCCTGCTCGCGAGATGGACATGCTGCTCACCTCCGGTGAGCGCATCTCGAACGCGCTGGTGGCCATGGCGATTCACTCGCTCGGCGCCGAGGCGCGCTCGTTCACCGGTTCGCAGGCCGGCGTGATCACCACCGGCGCGCACGGCAACGCCAAGATCATCGACGTCACCCCTGGCCGCCTGCAGGAGGCGCTGGCCGAGGGCCAGATCGTGCTGGTGGCCGGCTTCCAGGGCGTCAGCCAGGACAGCAAGGACGTCACCACGCTGGGCCGCGGCGGTTCCGACACCACCGCCGTCGCGCTGGCCGCGGCGCTGAAAGCCGATGTCTGCGAGATCTACACCGACGTCGACGGCATCTTCAGCGCCGACCCGCGCATCGTCGGTGACGCGCAGAAGCTCGACAACATCTCCTACGAGGAGATGCTGGAGATGGCGGCCTGCGGCTCGAAGGTGCTGATGCTGCGCTGCGTGGAGTACGCGCGCCGCTACAACGTTCCCGTTCATGTTCGGTCGTCCTACACCGACAAGATCGGCACCACTGTTTTCGGATCGATGGAGGACATTCCCGTGGAGCAGGCAATCCTGACCGGCGTCGCGCACGACCGCAGCGAGGCCAAGGTGACCGTCGTCGCCCTGCCGGACGAGCCGGGCTACGCGGCCAAGGTGTTCCGTGCGGTCGCCGACGCCGAGATCAACATCGACATGGTGCTGCAGAACATCTCCAAGGTCGACACGGGCAAGACCGACATCACCTTCACCCTGCCCAAGACCGACGGCGCCCGCGCGGTCGAGATGCTGACCAAGCGCCAGGACGAGATCGGCTTCGCGCAGGTCCTCTACGACGACCACATCGGCAAGGTCTCCCTGGTCGGTGCGGGCATGAAGTCGCACCCGGGCGTCACGGCCACTTTCTGTGAGGCGCTGGCCAACGCGGGCGTGAACATCGACCTGATCTCCACCTCGGAGATCCGGATCTCGGTTCTGGTGCGCGACACCGAACTCGACGAGGCAGTGCAGGTCCTGCACAAGGCCTTCGATCTCGGCGGCGAAGAGGCCGCCGTCGTCCACGGCGGAACGGGGCGTTAAGCGATGGGTGTACGGGTAGGAGTCGTCGGCGCGACCGGTCAGGTCGGCGCTGTCATGCGCAAGCTGCTCGAGGAGCGCAACTTCCCGGCCGACGAGGTGCGGTTCTTCGCGTCCGCGCGCTCGGCCGGTAAGACGCTGCCGTGGCGCGGCGGCGAGATCGTCGTCGAGGACACCGAGACCGCCGATCCGTCGGGTCTCGACATCGCGCTGTTCTCGGCGGGCGCCACCATGTCGCGCGTGCAGGCCCCGCGTTTCGCGGCCGCCGGTGTCACCGTGATCGACAATTCCTCGGCGTGGCGCAAGGATCCCGAGGTGCCGCTGGTCGTCTCGGAGGTCAACCCCGAGGCCACCCGCAACCTGCCCAAGGGCATCATCGCGAACCCGAACTGCACCACCATGGCCGCGATGCCGGTGCTCAAGCCGCTGCACGACGTGGCTGGCCTGCAGCGCCTGATCGTGTCGAGCTACCAGGCGGTGTCCGGCTCCGGCCTGGCCGGTGTGGAGGAGCTCGCCTCGCAGATCCGCGCGGTGGCCGCCGACGCGGAGAAGCTGGTGCACGACGGCAGCGCCGTCGAGTTCCCGGCGCCGAACAAGTACGTCGCCCCGATCGCGTTCGACGTGATCCCGCTCGCGGGTTCGCTCGTCGACGACGGCTCCGGCGAGACCGACGAAGACCAGAAGCTGCGCAACGAGAGCCGCAAGATCCTCGGCCTGCCCGACCTGCTGGTCAGCGGCACCTGCGTGCGTGTGCCGGTCTTCACCGGCCACTCGCTGTCGATCAATGCCGAGTTCGCCGAACCGCTTTCGGTGCTGCAGGCCAAGGAACTGCTGGCCAAGGCGCCGGGCGTGCGCCTGGTCGACGTGCCGACCCCGCTGGCCGCCGCGGGTCAGGACGAATCCCTGGTCGGCCGTATCCGCCAGGATCCGGGCGTTCCGAGCGGTCGCGGTCTCGCGCTGTTCATCTCCGGCGACAACCTGCGTAAGGGCGCCGCGCTCAACACGATTCAGATCGCGGAAGTTCTCCTGAACAACCGCTGAGCATCGCTGTCGAAACGGGCCGGGTCACCAACCCGGCCCGTTTTCGTGTCAACGGATTCCCGGTGTGCGTGGATCGTCGCCGACGCAGGCCAGGATCGCGCACCCCGGCGGAATGTCGGCGAACGGGGCCGCCAGTGGCTGGTTCAGGCAGTTGAAGACGGTGCAGCCGGGGTAGGCGCCGGGGCCGATGCCGAATACCGCCAGCAGGATGTCGCGGTCGACGAGGGTGCTCGGGTCGAACCTCACCGGCGGCTCCACATACGGCTGCGCGACGGGCGCTTTCGTGTCGGTGAACGCGGTGAACAACCGTCGGAAGAACTCGTGCGGCAGTTCCTCGGTATGCGCGATCACCCCGGCGGGCCCATATTTGGTCTCGTTGCCGAACGGGCCGGTCCACATCACCGTCAGGTCCAGACTCGGCATGAACCAGACGTTCTGCAGGCCGAGGCCCGACATGAAGAACGTGTCGTCGGGCAGGAAGTCCGGTGACTCGGCGCAGCCGGGACCCACCCAGAACAGGTAGCCGTAGCAGCTGTTCTGCGGTGACGGCGTGCGGGCTTTGCGCAGATAACCGGACGAGATCAGCCGGGAATCGCCCCAGCGGCCGTCGTTGGCGACGAGCAGCCCGAGCTTGGCGAGGTCGTTGGGTGGCAGCAGCAGATGCGCGTAGCCGTAGGTGTGGCCGGAACGGTCACGCGCCCAGTAGTAGTCGCTGCGTTCGATGCCGAGCGGGTCGAACAACTCGCGCTGCGCGAACTGCTGCAACGGTTCGCCGACGGCCAGCTCGATCACATACGACAGCAGGTCGACATTGCGCTGGCTGTAGCTGAACTTGGTGCCGGGCGGGTTGGTCAGTTCAACGGCCAGCGCCTGCACGGCACTGTTCGGGTCGATCGGGATCACCGCGGTCACACCCTCGGTGAGCACCCCGGTCTTCATGCCGGAGGTCTCGGTGAGCAGGTTCTCCACCGTGATCGAGCGGTGCGCCGCATCGCCAAGGCCGGCGGGCAGGTAGTGGTCGATCGGCGCGTCGATCACGAGTTTGCCCTGGTCGGAGGCGATTCCGGCGAGCATAGACACCACCGATTTGGTGACGCTCCAGATGTTCCACGCGACATTGCCGGTCTCGTCGTTGCGTAGCCCTTCCCCGACGAGGCAGTTGTGCCGGAACACCTGCACATTCAACCGGTTGCGGCTGGCCGCGAACCGCAGTGCCGCTTCGACTTTCGCCGAGTCGAGGCCGACCTGTTCGGGGCGCGCGCGTTCGAGCTCGCGTGCCGAGGTCACCGCACAGGTCGTCGATGTGTCAGGGGCAGCGGTCGCGGGCCCGGCGAACAGACTCGCCGAACCCAAGGTGGCTACCATCGTTCCCGCGAAAAAACCCCTGATCAGCCCCATGCGGCCGAGGGTAACCCGCGGCGAGTTCCGTAACCCGTAAAGCGGGGCCGCCCGATCCCCTAATCGCGGGTATGTTCATCTACCCGTAAAACCCCGAACCGCATACACTGCCGCGCCGAAAGCCAGCACGCCGAGTCCGGCCAGCACCGAGCCGATGGGCAGCGAGAACCCGACGACGACGCACCCGAGCGCCCCGAGCACGGGAACCCAGCGCGGCGGCCGGTGTTCGGCCGCGGTGAGAGTGGCCGCCGACAGATTCGCGACCAGATAGTAGCCGAGCACCGCGAACGAGGAGAACCCGATCGCCGCGCGCAGGTCCATCGTCGCCGCCAGTACCGCGACGACGACCCCCACCGCGAGCTCCGCGCGGTGCGGCACGGCGTACCGGGGATGCACCGCGGCGAGCGCACGCGGCAGATGCCCGTCGCGCGCCATGGCCAGCGTCGTCCGCGACACACCGAGGATCAGCGCCATCAGCGAGCCCGCGGCGGCGAGCACCGCACCCACCCGCACCACGGGCGCGAGCCATCCCACGCCCGCGGCCTCGACGACCCGCGCGAGCGGATCGCGCGCCGCCGCGAGTCCACCGGAACCCAGCGTGAGCAGCGCGGCCACCGCGACCAGCGCGTACACCGCCAGCGCCCCCGCCAGCGCGAGCATGATCGCCCGCGGAATCGTGCGCTCGGGATCGCGCACCTCCTCGCCGAGCGTGGCGATCCGCGCGTACCCGGCGAACGCGAAGAACAGCAGTCCGGCTGCCTGCAACACACCGTAGGGCCCGATCTCCGCATCGAGAACCGTTGCCGACGAACGATTCCCGCCGAACCCGGCCACCACCACCGCGGCGAGCACCGCGAGCACCAGCCCCACGATCACCCGCGTCGCCAGCGCCGACTTCTGCACCCCCACATAGTTGATCCCGGTCACGACGACCACCGCCCCCACCGCCACCGCATGCGCCTGCTCCGGCCACGCGTAACTCCCCACCGTCAGCGCCATCGCCGCACACGAGGCCGTCTTCCCGACCACGAACCCCCACCCCGCCAGATACCCCCAGAACGCCCCCAGCCGCTCCCGTCCGTACACATACGTTCCACCGGACACCGGATACAACGCCGCCAACCGCGCCGACGACATCGCATTGCAATACGCCACCACCGCCGCCACCCCCAACGCCACCAGCAACCACGACCCCGCGACCCCCGCCGCGGGACCCAGCGCCGCGAACACCCCGGCCCCCACCATCGCCCCGAGCCCGATCACCACCGAGTCCCGCAACCCGAGCTCACGCCGCAACCGCGCTTCCGAAGCCATACCCCCATCCTCGAGCATCGCCGGTTGGTTCGCGACCTGGGCCGTGACATGACAAACGCCGCCAGGTCGATGAGGGAGACCTGGCGGCGTTCGAGTCGAGGGGCCGTCTCTCCGGACGGCCCGTCAGGGTGTCGGCGCCCCACAAGCGCCTCTCGGCGAGTGGTCGCTCGTAGCGACAAAGGGGTGAGGCCCGGGGCTGTTCGGACGCCGACAGTGGTGTTCAACCGAGTCTCCCGGCGAGCTATTCCGCGTGCGCGATGTGATCCGCGCAACTTGCTTGATTCTCTCAATTTCTTGACTAATTCCAGAAAAGGAGGAGAGTGGATGTCGTGCACACCGAGGAGATCGACGCTTGCCGACTGTTGCGTGATGCGGGATTGCGGGTCACCGCGCCCCGGATCGCGGTGCTGAATGCTGTTGCCGCGCAGCCGCATTCGGATGCGGAGGCGATCGCCGCCGTGACCAGGGCAACGCTCGGCACGGTGTCGACGCAGGCGGTGTACGACGTGCTCAATACCTGCGTGCGGGTGGGAATCCTGCGGCGGATCGAACCGGCGGGCTCGCCTGCCCGGTTCGAGACGCGGACCGGTGACAATCACCATCACCTGGTGTGCCGAAGTTGTGGGGTGGTGGTCGACACCGAATGTGTCGTCGGCGCCGCCCCCTGTCTGCAGCCCGCGGACGATCACGGCTTCGCGATCGACGAGGCCGAGGTCGTCTTCTGGGGGTTGTGCCCCGACTGCCGAAACCAGGAGGCGAAATGACCAAGCCGACCACCACGAACACCGGTAGTGCCGTCGAGAGCGACGACGAATCGCTGTCCGCCGGAACCCAGGGACCGGTGCTGCTGCACGACCACTACCTGATCGAGAAGCTGGCCCAGTTCAACCGCGAGCGGGTCCCGGAGCGGATCGTGCACGCCAAGGGCTCCGGCGCCTACGGCGAGCTGGTGGTGACCGGCGATGTCAGCCGCTACACCAAGGCCACGCTGTTCCAGCCGGGCGCGCGCACCGAATCGCTGGTCCGGTTCTCGACCGTGGCCGGTGAACAGGGCAGCCCCGACACCTGGCGTGATCCACGCGGTTTCGCGGTGAAGTTCTACACCGAGGACGGCAACTACGACCTCGTCGGCAACAACACCCCGGTCTTCTTCATCAAGGACGCGATGAAGTTCCCCGACTTCATCCGCTCGCAGAAGCGACTGCCAGGCAGCGGCCTGCGCGACCACAACATGCAGTGGGACTTCTGGACGCTGCGCCCGGAGTCGGCGCACCAGGTGACCTGGCTGATGGGCGACCGCGGCCTGCCCAAGACCTACCGCCACATGGACGGTTTCGGCTCGCACACCTACCAGTGGATCAACGCCGAGGGCGAGCGGTTCTGGGTGAAGTACCACTTCAAGACCGATCAGGGCATCGAGTTCCTGACCCAGGCCGAGGCCGACACCCTCGCGGGCACCGACCCCGACTACCACCGCAAGGACCTATGGGACGCGATCGAGCGCGGCGACTTCCCGAGCTGGACGCTGAAGGTCCAGATCATGCCGGTCGCCGAGGCAGAGGCCTACCGCTTCAACCCGTTCGACCTGACCAAAGTGTGGTCGCAGCAGGACTATCCGCTGATCGAGGTCGGCAAGTGGACGCTGAACCGCAATCCGGGCAACTTCTTCGTCGACATCGAGCAGGCCGCGTTCGAGCCGTCCAACATCGTCCCCGGCATCGGTTTCTCGCCGGACAAGATGCTGCTCGGCCGCGTCTTCGCGTACGCCGACGCGCACCGCTACCGGATCGGCACCAACTACGCGCAGCTGCCGCCGAACCAGGCCAGGGCCGCCGAGGTGAACTCCTACTCGAAGGAGGGCGCCATGCGATACCAGTACAACCCCGCCGACGTGCCGGTCTACGCGCCGAACTCCTTCGGCGGCCCGCACGCCGACCCGTCGAAGGCGGGCGACGGCGGCCTGTGGGAGTTCGAACCGTCGATGCTGCGGGCAGGCTACATCCAGCACGCCGAGGACGGCGACTTCACCCAGGCGGGCACGCTGGTGCGTGAGGTACTCGACGACGCCGCCCGCGCCCGCCTGGTCGGCAACATCGTCGGCCACGTGCTCGCCGGTGTCAGCGAGCCGGTGCTGAGCCGGGTGTTCGAGTACTGGCGCAATGTCGACGCCGAACTCGGCAAGCGGGTCGAGGAAGGGGTGCGGGCCGGCCTGGAAGGCTGATCCGGATCCGAGTAGACACCGAGGCAGGTACGCCGCAAGGCATACCTGCCTCGTGTCGTGTCCGCAGGAAATAGGTTGGCGCGGAAGCCTTTCGGCGTCCGCGCCGTCGATGTCTTATCGGTCAGAAGTTGCTGAACCAGTACAGCAGGCTAGCCAGCACCCAGACGATCAAGGTTTCCATCGTCGTTCTCCATCTTGTCGGTCCTTCCATCATCGCCGAAGAAAACGGCCTGTGCCGACAAGTTGTTCTTAAGAACCTCTCGAGACGGACATCGCATCCTTTCTTCAGACACCGGAACAACCGGGTCCGACCGGTCTCGAGGGGTGATCAGTCGGACCCGGCGGTGCAGACCAGAAGGTGGCTCTTCCAGACGCTGAAGACGCACTGCCGACGGTAACCACACCGACGGACTGGGCCATAGACGTTCCGATTCGTGTCATGGGGTACATCGACCGGGCCGGTCCGACGAGGGGTGACCGGCCCGGTCGTTTGCGTTCGACGGCATCGGCCGTCAGGGTTGGGGGGTGGTCGAAATTGCCGAGCACCAAGACGCGCTGGATCGTGCCGAGGGACGGCTGCGCGACGAGTTCGCGACGATGTTCGAGCCGGAGACGATCCATCGTTTCCTGCACTCCTCCTACGACGACTTCGCCGCGAGGGCGACGGTTACCTTGTATCTCCCGCTGCTGGCGGAACGTTTCGGCAGGCAGCGCTTGCAGGCACTGGCCAAGGTCGAAGGCAAGGTCGCCAAGCCGCGCCCGATCGTGCTGTTCCTGTGCACCCACAACGCGGGCCGGTCGCAGATGGCGCTCGGCTACTTCGAGGACCTGGCGCTGAGCCGCGCGGTCGCCTGGTCGGGTGGGTCGGTGCCCGGCGAGCAGCTCAATCCGGCCGCGGTGGCGGCGATGGCGGAGGTGGGCGTCGACATCTCGCGCGAGTATCCGAAGCCGTGGACCGACGAGATCATCCGGGCCGCGGACGTCATCGTCACGATGGGCTGCGGCGACACCTGTCCGCTTGTGCCCGGCGTTCGCTACGTGGAATGGATCATCGATGACCCGGCCGGGCTGGAACTGGACCTGGTGCGGCCCATCCGCGACGACATCGGCCGCCGCGTGACAGACCTGCTCACCGAGCTGGGCATCCCCGTCAGCGATCCCGCAGATACGCCGTCCAGCCCCCGTACCCGGTGATGTCGGTGGCGGCGACGGCGGCATCGTAGCTGCAGGCGAAGCCGACCACCGAGCGTCCGTCGGACAGCTCGATGCTGGTCAGCGCCATCGGCGGCGGCAGTTCGGCGAGGAAGCGGCCGAGTCCGCCGGGGGAGACCAGGAACAGCTCGCCGCGGATCGGTGCGCCGAGGCCGTCGCCGTGGCGTACCAGGCCCGGCTTCGGCGGCGTGGTGTCGAGCGCGGTGAGCCGGTAGGCGTCGCTGGTGGTGATCTCGCCCGCGAACCTGGCGCCGAGCTGTCCGAGCTGCCAGTGCAGCGGCTGGCCGCGCAGATGCGCGCCGAAAACTGCCAGTGGCACACCGGTTTCCACGAGTAGTGGCGATCGGGTGCCGGTGAGGCGGGCGGCCAGGTCGACGGCGAGCTGGTCGGCGAAGGCGGGGACGACCACCATCACGCCGAACGGCAGGCCGTCGGCGGTTGGTACGCCGGGGACGGCGACGGCGGCGAGGTCGAGCAGGTTGCAGAAGTTGGTGTAGGTGCCGAGGCGGCGGTTGATCGTCAGCGGGTCGGCGGCGACCTCGGCGATCGAGGGATGCTCGGTGGTGGTCGGCAGCAGGAGACCGTCGTAGCCGGCCTGCAGTGTGGTGACGCGGGTCTTGGCCAGCGTGTCGAGGTCGGCGACGAAGGCGTGGGCGTCGAGGTTCTTTGCCGCGCTGATGATCCCGGCGACGGTCGGGTCGAGTCCCGCTTCGGCCTTGTCGACGAATTCGCCGACGGCCGCGTATCGCTCGGCGACGATCGCGCCGTCGTAGAGCAGGCGGGCGGCGTCGAGCAGTGGCGAGATATCGATCTCGTGCACGGCGATGCCCTGATCACGCAGGGCGGCAACAGTTTCGGTGAAGGCGGCGCGGTAGGGAGCGCTCAGTGGGGCGAGGTCCTCGGGGCGCGGGATCGCCACCTTCGGCGTGGCTGACGCGGCCAGGCGCACGTCGGCGGGCCAGGCGCGGCTGCGCGGATCGCGGGCATCGGGGCCCGCCATGATCCTCGCGGCGGTGACGGCCAGGTCCAGGTCGGCGGCGAACACGGTGACCGCGTCGTAGTCGGCGCACGCGGGGACGACGCCGTGCGCGGGGATCACGCCGAGGCTCGCCTTGATGCCGACGATGCCGTGCAGGGCCGCGGGTACCCGGCCCGAGCCCGCGGTGTCGGTGCCGATCGCGAGGTCGGCGATGCCGAGGGCCACAGCGGCCGCCGATCCGGAACTCGAACCGCCGGAGATCAATTCGGGGTGGAGCGCGTTGCGCACCGCGCCGTAGGGGCTGCGGGTGCCGACCAGGCCGGTGGCGAACTGGTCGAGGTTGGTCTTGCCGAGCACCAGCGCGCCCGCCGCCACCAGGCGTTCCACTGCCGCGGCTGTTTCGGTTGCCGGATAGGCGAATTCGGGGCAGGCCGCGGTGGTCGGCAGGCCCGCTACGTCGACGTTGTCCTTCACGGCGAGGAGCAGGCCGGCCAGCGGCAGGTCTTCGCCGTCGGCGACGCGTCGGTCCAGTTCCGCTGCCTCGGAATCGAGTTCGTGCTGTGGGCGCAGCGTGATCCAGACCTCGGGCCGATCCACCTGCGCGATCCGCGCGTAGGCCGCCGCGACCCGCGCTGTCGCGGTGCCGGGTAGTCCTGCTGACATGGCCGTCTCCTCAATCGTTCATGGACATGGCGGCGACGGCTCGCGAGATGCGCTCCAGGACCACATCCAGCGAATCGCCGATGTGGGTGTGCAGGAGTTGCTGCGCCAGGACGAGATCGCCGGCGAGGACGGCGTCGAGGATGCCGAGGTGCTCGCTGATCGTGGTCTCGATGCGGTTGTTGATCATGAAGTCGTGCATGCGGACATGCCGGATCCGGGAGTTCACCGCGACCAGCGCGCGCACCATCTCGGCATTGCCCGCCGCCGTCAGCAGGGCGACGTGGAATTCCTCGTCGACCACGACGAACCCCGGCTCCTGGGCAGGCGGATCGGCCTGCAGGGCCAGCCAGCGCTGCCGTTCGGCGCGCAACAGCTGTTCGTCGTGGGTGATCCGCGGGTCGGTGCGCACCCGGGTCATGCCGCCTAGCTCCAGCGTCAGCCGCAGCTCGTACAGGTCGCGGATGCGGGCCACACTCGGCCGCACCGGGCTGAACCCGAACTCCTCGCGTTCCAGCAGTCCGTCCGAGCAGAGCATGGTCAGCGCCTCGCGCACCGGCGTGCGCGAGATGCCGAATCGGCTCGACAGCTTCGGCTCGGTGAGCCGCTCGCCGAAGCGGATGTCACCGTTCATCAACTCGCCGCGCAACGTCGAGTACACGACGTCCCGCAGCGGCCTGCCAGGGCCGTCATCCGGTGCATCCACCCTTGTCGACATGGGTGTATACGCTATCGACCGGGAATTTCTATCAAGTGACAGAAAGTAAGCGTCAGGTTATCGGGTCCTCACACCGCCCCATCTCACGACGGCCGCGTCACCGTGGAGAGCACTTCTCAACCACCTTCGAACACACAGGGAACCTCGGGTGACACAGTCCGCGCGCACTCTTCTCTACGAGCCCGCCGTCGCGCTCCCACTCCGCTCACCCGGAAGGGCGACCCATGAACGCATCCGCCGCAATCCTGGCCCTGATCCTCGGCCTGTTCTCGGTCATCGCCATCACCGTCTGGTGGCCCAACCCACTCGACCGCGAAACACCCCCGACCTACGAAGAACCCCTCCTGCGCGGCGTCTCCGTGCCCCACCCGACTCGCCGCGATCGCCACTGATCCGACCCGACAGGTGGGTGATCGTTGCGCGGCAGCGGTAACCTTCCTCGGTTGTGCCCGCCATGAACAATCAAAGTCTCGCCCGCAGAAGAAGTATCGTCCTCCGGCACCTGTTGGGGCCGCCACCGAGTACTCCGCCGACAATCGACTGGAGCGCTGTCGAACATCGCCTCGGCTTCACCCCGCCCCCGGACTACCGGGCGTGGGCAAACGTCTACCCCCAGATCACCATCGACAACTTCTTGACCGTCTTGCACCCAGCCGGGCCGCCCTCGCTCAACCTGTTCACGGCCGACACGGAACTGCTCTCTTTCGAGCGTCAACTTCGAGACGTCGATCCCGGCGACATGCCCTATCCCATCCAACCCGAGCCCGGCGGACTCTACCCCTGGGGCTGGACCGCCAACAGCGACCGCCTGCACTGGTATCCGGCGGGTGACCGCCTCGTCGTGATCAACCGGTTTGGAAACCACGATTGGCCGGGCACGATGACGGACTTCCTTATCGCGTTCCTCGCCCGCGCACCACTGTTCCCCTTCTTTCCCGCCGACTACCCCCGGCCAGGATTCACAGTGGATGCCGCCGACTGAGTTCGGCTGATGCTGCCTCCGGAGCTCACCTCGACCGCGAAGCACCCCAGACATACGAGGAGCCCCTGACCAGTGAACTGATCAGGGGCTCTTCTGTGTCTCAACCAACACGTCGGGGTGACAGGATTTGAACCTGCGACCTCTTCGTCCCGAACGAAGCGCGCTACCAAGCTGCGCCACACCCCGTGAGGCGAACCTGAAGTAGCTTACAACGAGGTGATGTGGATTGTTAAACCGGCTGGTCAGAGGGTTAGTTCAGGGCGCGGATGGAGCTGAAGATGCGCTTGGCGGTGGCGGGGTCGACGGCGTCGGCGACGCCGGTGTCGGCGATCATCACCATGACGAAGCTGCCGTCCTTGACGCCCTTGAACGCGTAGGTGTAGATGGAGAAGGTGGGGGCGCAGCCGGGCTTGGGGTTGGGGACGGTGCCGGTGGTCTCGGTGAACATGCCCTCGGTCTTGCCGTCGATCGACTTCAGTGGCTGGGCGGGGCCGGGGGTGCCGGTGGAGCCCTTGTAGGCCAGGGGAGCGGCCTTGGTGCCGAGCTCGGCGCCCGCCGCGGCGTGGTCGGCCTGCTTGGAGCCGGTGAGCAGCGACATGGTTCGGGTGGAGCCGGGGCAGTAGTCGCGGCCGTCGGTGGCGTAGCCCTTACCGATGACGGAGTCACCGGGCGGTTCGCCGACGCCGCCGATGGTGGTCTCGGTGGCGACCTTCCAGCTCGGCGGCACGTCGTAGGCGGCGCCGCGGTCGGGCGAGGCGACCACCTGGTAGCCCTCGATGAGCGGCGTGCGCCCGGACGCGGCGCCCGACGGTGACGGGGTGGTGGAGCTGGGCTTGGGCTTGCTCGACGAGGGCGGTGCGCCGGTGGTGGTGAGGGCGCTGACCATCGACGGGGTGGTGCCCCCGCTCGCGGTGGTGGCCGGGGAGTCGTCGCCGCGGGTCAGCGCGACCGCGGTGATGGCGCCGCCGACCAGCAGGACCGCCGCGAGACCCGCCGCCACCCAGATCGCCGCCTTACCACCGGATTTCGGCCCGGGCGGGATCGGCTGACCATAGGGCTGCTGACCGTAGTGCTGCTGATTGAACTGTTCGAGCGGCGGAATCTCGCCGTACTGCTGCTGCGGTGGCTGCCAGGTCGCCCCGCCCAGCACCGTCGGATCGGACTGCCCCCACTGCTGAGCTGGATTCTGCTGTCCCGCAGCAGGATTCCACGGCTGCTGGTTGGGTACCTGACCAGCGCCCCATTGCGGCTGTCCCGGCGGCGAACCCCACTGCTGGCCCGGAACCTGCTGACCGGCAGGAGGATTCGAACCCTGCCAAGACGCGTTCGGGGCACCCAGCTGAGTGACATCGGCCTGGCCGGGCTGCCACGGCTGAGGCGAACCGGGCTGCGCAGCTGGAGGATTCGCGCCCGGCCACGCAGCAGCGGGGTTGCGCAGCTGGGTCGCGTCAGCTTGACCTGGCTGCGCGGCGGAGGCATTCGGGCCGGGCCAGGGTGCGGCCGGGTTGCGCAGCTGGGTCGCGTCGGCCTGGCCGGGCTGCCACGGCTGAGGCGAACCAGGTTGTCCGGCAGGAGGATTACCCGCGTCCCACTGCTGCGGGCCCGCCGGTGTCCACGGCGTCGGATCGGGCAGGCCCGGCATGGGCCCGGAACCGTTCCAGCGCAGGGTCGGCGGGAGCCCGGTGCTGCCGGGCGTCCACACCGCGGTCGCGTCGGGCGCACCCGGATTCGGCTGTCCCGCAGCGGGATCCCCCTGCGCGGGCGCGCCCGGCGGCGGGTTCACCGCGTCGGGACGCTGCCACTGCGCGTCGGGCTGGTGCGGCGCACCCGACCCACCGAATACGGTCGGGTCGTTGCGCCTGTCGTCGGATCCACTGCTCACGGTCATCCCCTACTGACAAGAGTCGTTCGGGGCAGACCCTAGCGGGCGACGGCCTCCGATGCCGACACGCCGTGGCCGGCGTCGGCCGATGGCCGCTTCGGCGGGGCGCCGACCAGCGTCAGCAGGGTGGCTTCCGGGCGGCAGCAGAATCGGTAGGGCGCCCACGGCGAGGTGCCGATGCCCGCCGAGACGTGCAGCTGGGTGTGCTCGCCCCACCGGGAGGCGCCCTTGACCCGGGACTTGTCGATGCCGCAGTTGGTCACCAGCGCGCCGTAACCGGGGACGACCAGCTGTCCACCGTGCGTGTGCCCGGCCAGCACCAGGTCGTAGCCGTCCTCGGCGAACCGGTCGAGGACCCGCGGTTCCGGCGAGTGGGTGACACCGATGCTCAGCTGCGCGAGCTGGTTGGGCGCACCGGCGACGGTGTCGTAGCGGTCGCGCTGCAGATGCGGGTCGTCCACACCGGCGCTGGCGATGCGGATGCCCGCCACTTCCAGGTCGCGACGCGTGTGGGTCAGGTCGAGCCAGCCGCGTTCGGTGAACGCCGCGCGCAGATCCTGCCAGGGCAGGGGGTCACCGTAAACACGGCGATGATCCTTCTTGAAATACTTCAGCGGATTCTTCGGCACCGGCGCGAAATAGTCGTTGGAACCGAACACGAACAGGCCGGGACGGGCAAGCAGCGCACCGAGGGATTGCACAACGGCGGGCACGGCCTTGGGGTGGGAAAGATTGTCGCCGGTATTCACGACCAGGTCGGGTTCGAGCCGGTCGAGTTCGCGCAGCCACTGCTGTTTGAGCTGCTGGCCCGGCATCATGTGCAGGTCGCTGACGTGCAGAATGCGCAAGGTGGGCGAGCCTGGTGCGAGTACCGGCATGGTCGCTTCGCGCAGGACGAACGCGTTCCGTTCGATCAGCGTGGCGTATCCGATGCCGGCGACGGCGGCCCCGGCGGCTCCCAACGCGGTTCGGCGGACAGCGGACGTCGAGATAACGGGCATTTGCCCAGCATAGGCGACCCCCTCCCGGAACGGCGCGTGTGTTTCCGCACAAACGGTCGGAATTTCATCCGCGATGAAAATGTGATGGGACTCCGGAGGCCGAACAGCTAGCGTGAGGCGCATGTCGGAACTGAAATCGCAACTGCGCGCGGATATGACCGCCGCACTGAAAGCCAAGGACACTCTGCGCTTGGCGACCCTGCGGATGCTGCTCGCCGCGATCCAGAACGCCGAGGTCTCCGGAGCGCAGGCGAAGGAACTCTCCGATGCCGAGGTCGTCTCCGTTTTGCAGAAGGAAGCCAAGAAGCGCAACGAGTCGGCCGTGATCTACGAGCAGAACGGGCGTGGCGAACTGGCCGCGAACGAGCGCGCCGAGGAAGAGATCATCGAGCAGTATCTGCCGACCCAGCTGACCGAGGCCGAGGTGGCCCAGGTCGCCGACACCGCGATCGCGCAGGTCGCCGAGGAGATCGGCGAGCGGCCGGGGATGAAGCAGATGGGTCAGGTCATGAAGGCGGCGACCGCGCTCGCCGAGGGCAAGGCCGACGGTTCGCGGCTGTCGGCGGCGGTCAAAGCGCGCCTGTAGACCCGCGCGACAACGAGCAGGGCCGCCGTCCGAAGTGGACGGCGGCCCTGTTTCGTTTACTACCGCGGCACCGGGATCGGGATCGGTGGCAGACGCGGGATCTGCGGGAGGCCGGGGATCACCGGCGCAGGCGCGGAAGGCGGCGGCGTGGTCGGCGTCGGCGCCCGGACCGAGCCGTCACTGATGTAGATCGTGACGACCGAGCCGGGAACCGCCGAACCGTTCGGCGAACTGCCCATCACGGTGCCCTTGGCCTGCGTGCCGGGACTGGTCACCGCGGACACCTGGAAACCGGCGCCGGACAGGATCGAGGTGGCCTCGCCCTGCGACTTGCCCGCCACATCGGGGACCTGGGAGTTGCCCGCGCCGCGGACGTACTTGTCGTCCACCGGCGGCAGGCCGGGCGGTGGGTAGCGGTCGAGCACCGGCTTGATGGCGTTGAACCAGGTGCGGGCCGGTTCGTTACCGCCGAACAGGCCTGCGGCGTTGCTGGCACCACAGTTCCGCAGCGGGAACGAGCAGATCTCGCCGGGGGTCGGGCTGTCGCCGTAGACGTAGACCGACGATGCCAGCGAGTTGGTGAAGCCGAGGAACGCCGAGGAACGGTGGCTCTCGGTGGTGCCCGTCTTGCCCGACATCGGGGCCGCCCAGCTCGCGGCACGCGCCGCGCTTGCCGCGGTACCGCTGGTGTCGTCCTTGCTCATCGCGTTGGCGAGGGTGTTGGCCAGACCGGGGTCGACCACCTGCTCACACGCTTGCTGGGTGAGCGGAACGGTCTTGCCGGCGCGGTCGACGACTTCCTTGATGGGCGACGGCGGGCACCACCTGCCGCCCGAGCCGAGCGTGGCGGCCACATTCGACAGTTCGAGCGGGTTGATCGCGAACGGGCCGAGGGTGAACGAGCCCATGTTGTTGTTCTTGATGTGGTCGGCCAGGCTCGTGTTGCCGTGCCCGGAAGTCCCGGGCTCGGTGTAGGCCCGCATGCCGAGGCGGACCGCCATGTCCACCGCGGCCGCGACGCCGACGTCCTGGATCATCTTCACGAAGGTCGTGTTGGGCGAGGTCGCGAGCGCGTCGGTCACCGACATCGACCCCGGGTAGGCGCCCGCGTTCTTGACACACCACGAGTCGGCCGGGCAGCCCGGCGAGTTCGAGTAGCCCATGCCCCTGGCGGCGTAGGTACCAGGCACGTCCACCTGGGCGGCGATACCGAGGCCCTTCTCCATCGCGGCGGCCGTGGTGAACAGCTTGAAGATCGAGCCGGCACCGTCGCCGGCCAACGAGTACGGCTGGCCGAGCAGCGTCTCGTTGGCGTCGCGGTTGAGGCCGTAGGTGCGGCTCGACGCCATCGCGAGGACGGGGTGCGAATCCTGACCGGGTGCGATCACCGACATGACCTCGGCGATGTTGTCGAGGTTGGGGTCGGCCTGCTCGTTCACCGAACGCTTCACCGATTCCTGCAGCACCGGATCGAGGCTGGTCTTGATCAGGTAGCCACCCTTGTCGATCTGCTCCCGGCTGATGCCCGACTCGGCCAGGTACTGCAGCGCGTAGTCGCAGAAGAAGCCCTTGTCCTGGGCGGCGATACAGCCGCGCGGCAGACCCTTCGGCTCGGGCAGCACGCCGAGCGGTTCGGACTTGGCCTTGCGGAACTCCTCGGCGCGGTGCGGGATGTTCTGGATCAGGGTGTCGAGCACGGTATTGCGGCGATCGGTGACGCCCTGGACGTTGGTGTAGGGGTTCAGCTTGGAGCTGGACTGCACCATGCCAGCCAGCATCGCCGACTGGGGCATGGTCAGCTCGGCGGCGTCGACGCCGAAGTAGGTCTGCGCCGCGTCCTGGATGCCGTAGGAACCGTTGCCGAACGGCACCAGATTCAAGTAGCGGGTGAGGATCTCGTCCTTGCTCAGCTCGCGGTCCAGCGTGAGCGCCATCCTGATCTCGCGCAGCTTGCGCGCGGGGGTGGTCTCGATCGCGGCGCGGCGCTCGGCGTCGGTCTTCGCGACGACGAGCAGGTTGAAGTTCTTCACGTACTGCTGATCGAGCGTCGAGGCGCCCTGCTGGACCTCGCCGGAGGAGGTGTTGGTCAGGAACGCGCGCAGCGTGCCCTGCCAGTCGACGCCTTTGTGGTCGGCGAAGCGCTTGTCCTCGATGGACACGATCGCCAGCTTCATGTTGTTGGAGATGCGATCGCTCGACACCTCGAAGCGGCGTTGCTCGTACAGCCAGGCGATGGGGGCTCCGCTCGCGTCGACCATGGTCGAGACGGCGGGAACCGTGCCCTCCACGAGTTCGGCTGACACGTTGTCGACGGCATCGGCGGCTCGGTTGGAGATGAACCCGAATCCACCGGCCAAGGGGAACAACAGCCCGGCGACTAGCACGGAGGCCAGCGCGCAGCTGCCGGCCAGCCTCGCGAGCGTTTGAGTGATCGGCACCTGCCCAGAGTAAGGGGTGGGGTGGCGGGGTTCACGGTTGTGCTGCTCGACGGGGAATGTCCGGTCGGTGCCAGGGGGATTGCTCGGGCGTGTCAACAAAATGATCACATCGGCGTGTCGCGCCCGGCCACGCCGGTGAACAGCAGGACTTCCCGGTCGGAGCCCGATTTGAATGGACGGCCGTACCAAAAAATCGGGGGCTGGTCTTGCGCAAGCGCCATACCTTTACCTAGATTGAGAACCCAGTGTGATAGAGCTAACACTCAAAGTGGAATGTGGTGCGGACCGCAGCGGTAGTTGGGTTGCTGTGATCCGCGCTCGCGATTCTGGAGCGCCGCACAACGGTGTTCGGACTGCAAAGGGGCACATCAAATGCACATCACAACCCCCATCGCTCGACTGGATGTAGAGCAGGCCGAGGCAAGGATCGCTTGGGTTGCCCAGGCGCGATGCAAGGAAGTGGACCCTGATCAGCTGTTCGTTCGTGGTGCGGCGCAGCGCAAGGCGGCAACGATCTGCCGTCATTGCCCGGTGTTGATGCAGTGTGGCGCCGATGCGCTGGACAACCGGGTCGAGTTCGGAGTGTGGGGCGGGATGACCGAGCGGCAGCGACGCGCGCTGCTCAAGCAACATCCCGATGTGACGTCGTGGGCCGACTTCTTCCAGGCGCAGCGACAGCATCAGGTGGCCATCTAGCAGGCGAGACCGGACCGTTATCACACACGGCGCCGAGACCGCTGGGTTTGCGGAATCGGCGCCGTCTACCGGTGTTACGAGAATGTAAGCAATAGCGGAACCGTCTGACTCAGGCGGAGGCGGGCTTGCCCGCCAGCTGGTCGCCGACCACGCGCAAAGCGTCCAGGTCGGAGACCTCGAACGGCAACGCGGTGACCGAAACGATCGGAACCCGCGGATGGGCGCCGGTGAAGCGATGCAGCAACCGCTGTTCCCGCTTCGCCGTCGCCACCCGCTCGGCGTGGATGCGCAGCACCGACGCGGTGAGCGGGTCCGATTCAGCGAGCTGATCGGCGGCGGTCAGCGCGTGGTCGCCGGACAGTCCTGACAACGCGGGATGCGTCCGGTTCAGCACGAGACCGGCCAGCGGCATCTGCTCGGTGGAGAGCCGGTCGACGAAGAACGACGCCTCGCGCAGCGCGTCGGGTTCGGGCGCCGCGACCACCAGGAAGTGGGTGCCCGGCTTCGACAGCATCGCGAAGGTGCGCTCGGCCCGCTCCTGGAAACCGCCGAACAGCGACTCCAGTGACTGCAGGAACGTCGAGGCGTCCTTGAGCATCTGACCGCCCACGATGGTCGACACCCCGCGCATCGCCAGGCTCATCGCGCCCGTGACGAACCGGCCGACCCCGCGGCCGGGCGCCATGATCAGCCGGATCATCTTGCCGTTGAGGAAGGTGCCGAGCCGCTTGGGCGCGTCAAGGAAGTCCAGCGCGTTGCGCGAGGGGGGAGTGTCGACCACGATCAGGTCCCACTCCTTGTGCCCGGCCAGCTGACCGAGCTTCTCCATCGCCATGTACTCCTGCGTGCCGCCGAAGGACGAGGCCACCGTCTGATAGATCGGGTTGGCGAAGATCTGCTCCGCCTTCTCCACGCTGGTGTGCTCGAGCACCATGTCGTCGAAGGTGCGGCGCATGTTCAGCATCATCGCGTGCAGCTGGCCGGGCACCTCGGGACCGAGCTCGACCCGCTGGGGCGTGTTGTCCAGGTCGGCGACGCCCAGCGACTGGGCAAGCCTGCGCGCCGGATCGATGGTCAGCACGACGACCTTGCGGCCCGCCTCGGCGGCCCGCAGCGCGATCGCGGCCGCGGTGGTGGTCTTGCCGACGCCGCCGGAGCCGCAGCAGACGATCACCCTCGCCGTCGGATCGGCGATGATCTCGGAGACATCCAGCGGGGTGGTCACTTGCTCGCTCATCGCACTCCCTGCGCGGATAGCTGTTCGGCCAGTTCGTAGAGTCCGCCCAGGTCCATGCCTTCGCCGAGGGCGGGCAGGTGCAGCTGGGGAACGTCGACCTGCGCCAGTTCGACAGCGCTCTCGTCCTGCGCGGTCAGCATGACGGCGTGGTCGACGGTCTCGGTGAGCAAACCGGTGAAATCCTCGTCGGGCAAGTTGATCCCGGCCTTGGCCAGGCTCGCCGCGATGTCGGTGGCGTCGAGTTCGCCGCGCACGGCCAGGGCGCGCTCGGCGGGGTCGAGCTGAGACTTGGCCGCCCGGTTGACGATCACCGTGCCGATCCGCAGATCGTTGGCGGCGAGTTCGGCGACCGCGTCGGCGGTCTCCTGCACCGGCAGCGCCTCGAGCAGCGTCACCAGGTGGATCATCGTCTGATCGGAATGCAGCAGCTTGGACACACCCTCGGCCTGCGAGGCGATCGGGCCGCCCTTGGCGATCTCGGCCATGGCCTGGGTGACGTCGAGGAAACTGGCGATCCGGCCGGTCGGCGGCGCGTCGACGACGATGTCGTCGTAGGCGGGCCTGCCGTCCTTGCCGACGCGCACCGCGCACTCCTTGACCTTGCCGGTGAGGATCACATCGCGCAGGCCGGGCGCGATGGTGGTGACGAACTCGATGGCGCCCATCCGGCGCATCGCCCGGCCCGCGAAGCCGAGGTTGTAGAACATGTCGAGGTATTCGAGGAACGCGTGCTCGATGTCGAGGGCGAGCGCGAACACCTCACCGCCGCCGTCGGCGCTGGCGATCTGGGTCTCGGTGGGTGGCAGCGGCGGCCGGTCGAACAGCTGCGCGATGGACTGACGGCTCTCCACTTCGACCAGCAGCACCTTGCGCCCACCTGCGGCGAGGGCGAGGGCCAGCGCGGCCGAAACGGTCGACTTGCCGGTGCCTCCCTTGCCGGTCACGTAGTGCAAGCGGGCTTTGGCCGCGCGCTGTGGCCATCCGGTCGACGGTCCGGGAACCGACGAAACCGGCTCTGCTGTTGGTGCTCCCACGTCGCCGAGCCTATAACCCGTTTCTCGGCGGCGTTCGGGGTGAGCCCTAAACTCACACCATGAGTGAAGTCACCCTGTGGGAGTACGCGACCGTGCCGCTGTTGACGCACGCGACCAAGCAGATCCTCGATCAGTGGGGCGCCGACGGCTGGGAGCTGGTCACGGTGCTGCCCGGCCCGACCGGCGAACAGCACGTCGCCTACCTGAAGCGGCAGAAGTAGCGTGGCCACCGCGTGGAAGGACGCGCTCGACCGGCTCGGGGTCACCCTGCCGCCGGTCGCCGCCCCCGTCGCGGCCTACATCCCGGCCGTGCGCACCGGTTCGCTGGTGTACACCTCCGGTCAGCTGCCCTTCGTCGACGGTGAGCTGTCGGCGGTCGGCAAGGTCGGCGCTGAGGTCGATGTGGAGCAGGCCAAGGAGGCCGCGCGGCTGTGCGCGCTGAACGCGCTGGCCGCCGTGCACGACCTGGTCGGGCTCGACCAGGTGGTGCGGATCGTAAAGGTCGTCGGATTCGTCAACTCCGCACCGGGATTCACCGATCAGCCGATCGTGATCAACGGCGCGTCGGAATTCCTCGGCGAGGTGTTCGGCGAGGCCGGCGTGCACGCGCGCTCCGCGGTGGGCGTCTCGGAACTGCCGAAGAACACGCCCGTCGAGGTGGAATTGATCGTCGAATTGGACCAAGCAGTCGGATAGGCAGCCGTCATGGCACTGGAACATCCCGCGTACGGCCAGGTCAGGGTGGTCACGCCGACGGCGTCGGTGCTGCTCGCCGACAACCCGTCACAGATGACGCTCGACGGCACCAACACCTGGCTGCTGCGCGGACCCGATAGCGACGCGTATGTGGTCGTCGACCCGGGACCGAAGGACAAGAAGCACACCGCCGCCATCGTCGAGGCGACCGGCGGCCGGATCGCGCTGACCCTGATCACCCATCACCACCCCGACCACACCGGCGGCATCGATCACCTGGTGAAAGCCACCGGGACGCCGGTGCGGTCGGTGGAACCGAAGTATCTACGTGGCGAGGTGACCGCGCTGGTCGCCGACGAGGTCATCGAGGCGGCGGGCCTGCGGATCACCGTGCTGGCCACCCCCGGCCACACCGGCGACTCGGTGAGTTTCCTGCTCGACGACGCGATCGTCACCGGTGACACGGTGCTCGGTGAGGGCACCACGGTGCTCGCGTCGACCGCGGGCGCGCTGGCCGACTTCCTGTCGTCGCTGGAGTTGCTGCTCGAGCGCGGCACGGGCAAGGCACTGCTGCCCGCGCACGGTCCCGACCATGCCGATGCGGCGCCGGTGGTGCGGTACTACCTGAACCACCGTCGCGAACGACTCGATCAGATCCGGGCTGCCCTGGCTGAATTGGGGCAGGACGCAGGCGCTTTCGAGGTCGTCCGCAAGGTGTACGCCGATGTGGACAAACGCCTGTGGCCCGCAGCGCGCAGCTCGGTGAAGGCGCAACTGGAATATCTACGGGCAGAACGCGAGTCCTGAGCCCGGTCCTCGAGCCGACGTGCGTCGATCAGCACGTCGGCTCCAGGCGTGCGCGGCGGACCCGCGGAAACAACGACGGCACGCCGGAACCACGGTGGCGCGGACGAGGCCCTCTTCCTCCGGAGCCGCACCGGTGGTCCCGGCGTGCCGAGACGTCGACGAACTAATCAGCGAGCGCGACGTGCGAGGCGCTCGGAATCCGAGATCAGGACGCTCTTGCCCTCGAGGCGCAGCCACCCGCGATGGGCGAAGTCGGCCAGCGCCTTGTTGACGGTTTCCCGGGAAGCGCCGACCAGCTGGGCGATCTCTTCCTGGGTCAGGTCGTGGGTCACGCGCAGCGCGCCCGCTTCCTGGGTGCCGAAGCGCTGTGCGAGCTGCAGCAGCGCCTTGGCGACGCGGCCTGGCACGTCGGTGAAGATGAGGTCGGCGAGGTTGTTGTTGGTGCGGCGAAGGCGTCGTGCCAGCACGCGCAGCAGCTGCTCAGCGATCTCGGGGCGCTGATCGATCCACGACTTGAGTGCGTCGCGGTCCATCGTGACGGCGCGGACCTCGGTGACCGTGGTTGCGGTCGAGGTACGCGGGCCAGGGTCGAAGATCGACAGTTCACCGAACATGTCGGACGGACCCATGATGGTCAGCAGGTTTTCCCGGCCGTCGGGTGAGCGACGACCGATCTTCACCTTGCCCGTCGTGATGATGTACAGCCGATCGCCGGGTTCGCCCTCGTTGAAGATGACGTGGCCGCGCGGAAAATCTACGGGCTGCAGCTGCTTGGCGAGCGCGGCCACCGCGGTGGGCTCGACGCCTTGGAAGATGCCTGCTCTGGCGAGGGCCTCGTCCACGAATGTGCTCCTTATGGGATATGGCTTTGCGAACCTGGTCGAGCGAATCGACCAACAGCGCAGTCTACGCGGCATCTCGGCAGCACAGTGACAGACACCACGTAAAGTGTGGATTGCGCGATCTGCGCACACCGTGCACGGGCGGTCCGCCCGCGGGAATCGATCGATCAGCTGGCGCGGGCGACATCCATTTCGGAGTCACGTGACCGGCGCCTGCGCATCCGCGCGACCGCGGCGGGCAGGCCGAGCTTCGTCAGCTCTTTCACTTCGGCGTTGCTGGCGTTGTCCAGGTACTGCTGAACCTCTTCGTCGGGTTCGAGAAGCTTTCGGAGCCGATTCTCGACCCGCTCCATCCCCAGCGCGAACAGCATCAACAGCACTGGGAAGAGCACCACAGCGAGTCCTTGCATGACAGGCAGTAAACACGGTCCAGGTCTCAGATGGAACACAGCGGGCAAACTGAACGCTCAATGTTGTCGTAGTGGTTCCGTATGGTGGACAGGTGCCCGTTTCCCCCGCCACCGCAGCCGCAGACGACGCAGCCCCGGCCGCGGAAACGGCAGCGGTTCCCACCGGCATCTCCGCGGCGCGCAAGCGCAAGAACCGCGCGATAGCTGCGGAAACACGGATCGGACTGGTCCGGCGGGCCCGCCGGATGAACCGGACGCTCGGCGCGGCTTTCCCCGACGCGCACTGCGAGCTGGACTTCACCACCCCGCTGGAGTTGGCGGTGGCGACGATCCTGTCCGCCCAGTGCACCGACGTCCGCGTGAACCTCACCACTCCCGCGCTGTTCGCGAAGTATCGCAGCGCGCGCGACTACGCCGAAGCCAACCGTGCCGAGCTGGAGGAATACATCCGGCCGACGGGGTTCTACCGGAACAAGACCAGTTCGCTCATGGGGCTCGGGCAGGCGCTCGTCACCGGATTCGACGGTGAATTGCCTCACACGATGGGCGAACTGGTGAAGCTGCCCGGCATCGGGCGCAAAACTGCCAACGTCATCCTCGGCAACGCTTTCGGTGTGCCCGGCATCACGGTCGACACCCACTTCGGCCGCCTGGTCCGCCGCTGGAAGTGGACCGAGGACGAGGATCCGGTCAAGGTCGAACACGCGGTCGGCGAGCTGATCGAGCGCAAGGAGTGGACGATGCTCTCGCATCGGGTGATCTTTCACGGTCGCCGGGTGTGTCATGCGCGCAAACCGGCGTGCGGCGCCTGCGTGCTCGCGGGCGACTGCCCGTCCTTCGGGCTCGGGCCGACCGATCCGGCCGTCGCGGCCGGGCTGATCAAGGGGCCGGAGCGCGAGCACCTGCTCGATATGGTCGGGCTGTGAGTGATTCCACCGAACCGTCGCTGTCGCGGCGGCCTGCCTTGCGCTGGGTGCTGGCCGCGCTGATCGTCGTCGTCGCGGCGGCGGTCGCGCTGTGGCCGCGCGGCGGTTCCGAGACCACGGGCCCGGCGCAGACGGCGAGGCAACCGGCGGTAGCGGTGGCCTCGCCCGAGCAGCGCGCGGCCGCAGGCTTGATCCCGTGTCCGGCGCCCGCCGCGGGCGCGACCGGCTCGGGACCGCTGGCCGGAATCACCCTGACCTGCCTCGCCGACGGCGCGCCTTTCGACATCGCCGCCGCGCTGGCAGGCAAGCCCGCGCTGCTCAATCTCTGGGCGTACTGGTGCGGCCCGTGTGCCGTCGAGCTGCCCCACCTGCAGGAATTCGCGCAGCGCGCCGGCTCGGAGCTCACCGTGCTGACCGTGCACAGCGATCCCGACGAGGTGAAGGCGCTGGCCCGGCTGAGCGGCCTCGACATCACCCTGCCCGGTGTGGCCGACCCGCAGGCGAGCGTGCGCACCGCCGTCGGGGCGCCCGCGGTGCTCCCGGTGTCGGTGCTCGTGCGCGCGGACGGCACCATTGCCAGCGTCGAGGTACGCACGTTCGCCGATGTCGCCGACATCGCCGACACGGTGGCCGAGGAACTCGGCGTTCGGATCGCGGTATGACGAAGGACGTTGTGATGAACGGTGTGATGCGGTTGGACGAGTCCGGCCTTCCGTCCTGGCTGCGCGCCGCGATCCGGCACGGCGGCCCCGATGCCGACGACACCCTCGCCACCTCGCGCGCCCTGCGCCGGGCCATGTCGATCACCGGCAAGCCACGTCAGGCCGCCGTTCTCGTGCTGTTCGGCGGTTCGCCGGAGGCCGACCCCGCCGCGCCGGGCGGCCTGCCCGCCGACGCCGACGTGCTGCTCACCCAGCGCGCCTCGACCATGCGCCAGCATCGCGGCCAGGTCGCGTTCCCCGGTGGCGCCGAGGACCCGGGCGACGACGGCCCGGTGGGCACCGCGCTACGCGAGGCCGCCGAGGAGACCGGCCTCGACCCCGCGGGCGTGCAGCCCTTCGCGCTGCTGCCGAAACTGTTCGTGCCGCCGTCGAAGTTCGACGTGACCCCGGTGCTCGGCTACTGGCGGGCACCCAGCCCGGTCGGGGTCGTCGATCAGGCCGAAACCGAGCGTGTCGTCCGTGTTCCGCTGACCGAATTGCTCGATCCGGCACACAGATTCATGGTGCGTGGCAGTCTCGGCTACCAGAGCCCAGCGTTCCAGGTCGACGGCATGCTCGTCTGGGGGCTCACCGGCGGTATCCTCGCCGGAATCATCAAAACGGCTGGGTGGGAACGAGACTGGGATCGGGGCGACGTGCGTGACTTGGAGAGCTCGTTGGCTGCGGTCGGAATGACCCTGTGAGCCCCTCGGTATGGCTCGATATCGCGGTGGTGCTGATCGCGCTGGTCGCGGCGTCGACCGGCTGGCGGCAAGGCGCCGTCGCCTCGGCGCTGGCGTTCTTCGGCGTCGCGCTCGGCGCCGTCGCCGGCATCCTGATCGCGCCGCACATCCTCAAACATTTCAGTGAGGGACGCAGCCGGGTACTCGGCGGCATCCTGCTGATCGTGCTGCTGGTGATCGTCGGCGAGGTCGCGGGCATGGTGCTCGGCCGGGCCGCGCGCACCGGCATTCGCCATCCCGTCGCTCGCGGTGCGGACAGTGTGGTCGGCGCGGTGCTGCAGGCGGCGACCGTGCTGGTCGCGGCCTGGTTGCTCGCGCTGCCGCTGGCCACCGCGTCCCAGCCGGGGGTCGCCGCCGCCATCAACGGGTCGCGGGTACTCGCCGACGTCAACGCGGTGGCGCCGAACTGGCTGCGCAAGCTGCCCAACGAATTCTCCAAGCTCCTGGATACCTCCGGGCTGCCGGATGTCATCGGGCCGTTCGGCCGGGCGCCGATCGCGGCGGTGGAACCGCCGGACGCGAGCGTGCTCGCCAGTCCGGTCGCCGCCTCGCTGCAGCAGAGCGTGCTGCGCATCCGCGGCGTCGCGCCGAGCTGCCAGCGTGCGCTCGAGGGCTCCGGCTTCGTCGTCGCGCCCGAACGCGTGATGACCAACGCGCACGTCGTCGCGGGGACGAACAGCGTGTCGGTCGACACCGCGCGCGGCCCGCTGGAGGCCACCGTCGTGCTGTTCGACCCGTCCAAGGACATCGCGGTCCTCGCGGTGCCGGGGCTGACCGCGCCGGTCGTTCCGCAGGCGCCCGAACCGGCGACCTCGGGCGAGAGCGCGATCGTGCTCGGCTACCCGGGCGGCGGGCCGTACACGGCCAGCGCCGCACGTGTCCGCGAGACCCTCGACCTCACCGGCCCCACCATCCACCGCGACGGCACCGTCGAGCGTGAGGTGTACACCGTCCGCGGCCAGGTCCGCGCGGGCAACTCGGGCGGCCCGCTGGTCGACACCGAGGGCCAGGTCCTCGGCGTGGTCTTCGGCGCCGCGGTCACCGACGACGACACCGGTTACGTCCTGACCCTGCGCGAGGTCGGCGCCGAACTGTCCGCCGCGCAGACCCGCAGCGCCGAGGTTCCCACCGGAGCGTGTGTCCTGAGCTGAGTCGCGGTCGGTGCCCGCCCCGGCGCCACCACGCCCCGACCTCGAGGAGGGGCAGGCCGACGCAGTCGGCCGTCGCGGCCGTCCCGTCGGTCAGGTGCCGTTGCGTAGGCGACGAAGGAGCAAGCAGCGGTGCCGGTCCGGCGGGGCAGGAGGGGCCGCG